>JBIITU010000338.1:0-3958 GCA_044340335.1 Steroidobacteraceae bacterium | reverse complement strand
CGGGCGCAACGCGGCGGCCAGCAGCAGGCCAGCCAGCAGGCCGAACAGCAGGGCTCGGTGGCGCATCAGCAAGAGGAGGTTCGGCTCTTCGATCTGGACTCCGTAGAGCTGCTTCAGGGCCGATGCGCCCAGCACGCCCCACGCGGGCGGCAGATGTATGGCACACACGACAAGCAGGACGGCGCTGATGCACAGCCGACGACTCATCGCTTCGGCCAGAGCAGATAAGCGAGCAGACCCATCGAACCCGTGGCCAGCGTCAACGCGGCCCATGGCCACCAGGTTCGCCCCTGCGCCCGGCAGTCGCGCACGATGAACCCTACGCCGATCAGGCACGCGATGACCAGGTCGACGGTGATCTGCGTGCTGCCGAGGTTGGCGAATCCGCCCTGCCAGATGCCGAAGTAGCCGATCTGCGTGAGCACCCATAGGGAAAAGGCGGTGAACGCTATGGTGACGAGCCAGAGTGCGGGTTTCAGCATGGTCATGGAAGCTCCTTGCAGAGGTGATGCGGCGAACTGTGGTTGCCGACGCACTGTGCGGCAACGACCTCAGAGGTCATCGGTTTGATAACCGACGTCACGTATCATCTGCGCATGCATCCGCTCACTGCCCTCCGCCGTCAGCGGCGCGTCAGCCAACTGGAGCTCGGTCTGCGTGCTGGAGTCTCGCAGCGGCACCTCAGTTGCATCGAAACCGGACGCGCCCGCCCATCGCGAAGCACGTTGCTGGCCTTGCTGGACGCGCTCGAAGCATCGCTCGCAGAGCGCAACGCCGCCTTGCTGGCCGCGGGTCTCGCGCCGGCCTACAGCCACTTTCCACTCGATGCGCCGCAACTGGAACCGGCCCGCGAGGCGCTGCGGCAAATGCTGCACGCACCCGGCAGTCCACCGGCCCTCGTGCTGGATGCCGAATGGAACCTCGTGATGGCCAACGCGGGCGTGCAGCGCCTGCTGGAGTTGCTTGGCCTCGAGATGCCCTCGGCTCCGGCCAATCTGCTGGACTGGTTGCTGGGGCACGGCGGACTGCGCGGCTGCCTGCTCAATGAAGCCGAAGTCTGTGGCGAGGTGCTGGCCCGTGCGCGACGCGAGGCGCTGCACGTTCCCGCGCTGGGAGAGCGGTTGCAGCGGTTAGGAAAGGACGTGCAAGCCTGGCCTGCACCTGCCTCGCAAACACCGCTGCTGTTGACTCGTCTGCGCTCAAGCGCCGGCGAACTGCGGCTTTTCTCGATGTTCAGCAGCTTCGGTGCGCCGTTGGACGTCACCCTCGCCTCGCTGCGCATCGAGCACCTGTTCGCCGCGGATGCAGCGACCGCGAAGGCGCTGGCAGGCGCTTGAGCAAGGATCGGTTCTGCCCGCCCACCACAGCGGCACCCCATGTGCATGGCACCAGGAAGAACCGACCCTTGGCGTGCTGTACGGGCAGAAGAAGCATTGAACACACATCAAGCGGCAGCAACTGGCCCAGAACAAGGAAGGCGTCGTCTGCCGCGGCCGCAGATTCGACGCCGCCTTAGTTTGGTGTGTTCGCTCAGAACCGATAGGTTGCCGACAGCCTGTAGGAGCGGCCGAGGATCGGGCGCGCGGTGTAGAACCTCGCGCCGGCATCCCCGGAAATGAACTGGCCGGCCCGCGGGTTGCCCTCGGTGAGACCGATCTCGTTGCTGAGATTGACCCCATGGAAACCCACGGTCAGCTGTTCGCTTGCCTTCCACGTCACGTTTGCATTGAGCACTTCATACGCAGGAAGCGACTGAGAGTTCGCCGCATCTGCAAAGCGCTTCGAGTAGTGCTCCACGTCGATCTCCGCCCGCAGCCGGTCGCCGAGCAGAGAGACGCCCGGGTTGATGCGCGCGGACAGTTCCGGCACCCGGATCAGCTGGTTGCCGTTGAACGTCACAACCACAGGTTGTCCGCCCACGTTATTGGTGAACGAGAAGCTCTCGTACTCTGGCGTCTGCCACGTGACTGCACCGCCGACATAGAACATGTCGGAGAAGCGGAATTTTCCTTCGAGCTCCACTCCGAAGGTCCGAGTATCGGCATAACCCACCCGAGTGGTGAAGCTGTTGGTGGCAGAGTTGAACACGTTGTCGGTGAATCGCACGCCAGAGAACTCGCTCTGGAACGCCGTGGCGTAGAGTTCGAAGGTTTCCCCCTCGAGCTTGAGCCCTGCCTCGAGCATCGTGATCGGTGTTACGCGGATGTCCGTTCGCACCGCATCGCCGACGCTGCCCTGGAACTCCGACGGTGACGGCAGGCGACCGGTATCCGTGTACCGCCCGAAGAGCCCGAGCCCTTCCCTGAATTGATAGTTGACGCCCAGCGTGAAGCTCGTCTGGTCGTACTTGCGATCGAATCCCTGGAACGCTCCAGTGCCCGTGATCACCTGATTGTCGGCGAGAGTGCCTGCCAGGCCCAGGTCGACGGTCCTCTTCCCCTCTACCGCACCGCTGAAGTCGATGCTCTCGACCCGAACGCCGGCGTCGACGCGCAACGCGTCCGTGATCTTCCACTCATCGGCCAGGTAGGCCGCAACGCTGCGCGCCTCGACCGTCGCGTTGTCGTAAAGCGATCCGTAGCGAAGGATGCCGTTGTCGGTGACCCTTCCCGCCAGGGCGCCGGTGCTGGACACCGCGATGATGTCGAGACGGCGGGCCTGTTCACGCAGTTCCAGGTTGGAAGTCGCCATGAACCGATCGTAGTCGTAGGAGAAGTCGGCGATGTAAGCTCCCAACGTAAGGTCGTGCACCATGGAGCCCAGCTCGAACTGGCGCGACACCCGCAGATCATTCGCAAACTCGCGCAACGGAACGGCGACGCTGAGCAGGTTGCCGCTGATGACGAGGCCGTTGCCGTTGGCCGTGTCGAGGTCGAAAGGTTGGCCCGAAGTCGCATACACCATGCGCAGTTCGGAGCCGGGATACGCAGCCAGAGCCTGCGTCCGAAGGGATGTGAGTCGGGCGCGCGCCGTCTCGACGTTGCCGGTCGGGAACAGGCCGTTGCGCGTGATCTTCGAATCGCGCAGGCGCGCGACATTGACCAGGCGCCAGCCGTCACCCAGGCCGAAGTCGGCTTTGAGAGTCAACTGCGACAGCTTCACATCGGTGCCACGCCGCAGGTCGAAATCGAGCGGGCCGTTGACGTCAGGAAACCGGAGCAGCCGGTTGTCGGGACCCGCCAGCGTCCCGAAGTTGGGATCGAATCCCTGGATTCCCGCTACAGCGCCGCCACCGTCGAAAGTCAGGGGCACGGGAAGCAGAAAGCCCACGTTGTCATCGATCTGCTTGAAGTTCACGTCGATGCGGCCGTCGTCGAGGTCATGGCCGAGTGCGATGCGCACCTGACCACCCTGGTTCTGCCGAAACCCCGGATCACGCACGCCATCATCGGACCGATAGAAACCACCGATGGACGCATCCCAGCGATCGGAGAGTGGCGCACCATAGTAGAAGTCGGTGCGGTACATCCCGTAGTCGCCCACCTGCAGCTTGATCACGCCTTCAGGCTCGTCCGCAGGACGACGCGTGATGAAATTGACGACGCCGCCGGGCGAATTCGCAGCAAAGATCGCCGACGGACCACCGCGGACCGCCTCCACGCGTCCGATCGTTTCATCGAGGCGGAACGACTGGTCCGCGTTGAGCCAACCCAGCCCGCCGTCGTGCTGGATCGTGAGCCCGTCCTCCTGGATCGTCACGGAAGAGTAGCCATCAGTCGGGATGCCACGCGAGCGCACGTTGTTGGACGCTTCGCCGCCTGACGCCTCGACCCAGAATCCGGGGATGGACTTGAACACTTCAGCGGTGCTGAGCGGCGCAATGAAGCGCAGGCGCTCGGCGTCCAGGGTCGTTGCCGCAAAACTCGCCTCGGCCTTCGTCAAAGTGCCGGCACCGGCCCGCGCTGTGACGATGACCTCCTGCAGATCCGCGGCTGACTGTGCGGAGGCGGAGGCAGCG
>JBIITU010000267.1:0-4949 GCA_044340335.1 Steroidobacteraceae bacterium | reverse complement strand
GTGCGGCGCGCCATGGCGCGCCGCGCGTTCGGCACGCCGGCGCGAGAACCTTGCCGGCAGCAGCACGTTGTCGAGCACCGACAGATACGGGATCAGGTTGAACATCTGGAACACGAAGCCGATGTGATCGCCGCGGAAGCGGTCGCGCTCGCTGGCGCCGAGCTGGGCCAGGTCGCGCCCGAGCACCTCGACCCGCCCCGTCGACGGGGCCAGCACGCCGCCCACCAGACCGAGCAGCGTGCTCTTGCCGCTGCCACTGGGGCCGCGCAGGAACAGGCGTTCGCCGCGCGCGATCGACAGCTGTTCGATATCGAGCAGCACGGGCTTGCCCGGCCACGCGTAGCGGACCTGGTCGATCAGCACCGCCGCGTCGGCGGCCATGCTGGATGCGGGCACTGCCTGGTTCATGCCGTCACTCTAGCCGATCGGCGGGCGGAGCCCGCGCCCTGGCTCAGCGCAGCGCAACGCGTTCGTCGGCGCGCGCCGTGCGGACGCTCTTCTGCACCTGCGGCGTCACGACGTTGACGGTGACCTCCGTGACGTCGCGCAGCTGGCGCAGCGCCCAGACCTCGATCCACGCGAGCGCTTCCGGCTTCGCGCAGCGGTAGCTCGCGGTCGCGAGATAGTCGGCGTGCGCGTGCGCCTCGTCGCCATGGTCGTGGTCATGTTCATGGTCATGGTCATGGTCATGGCTGTGGTCGTGCTTGCCGCCGTCCTTGCCCTTGGCCGCGCTCCACTCGGGTGTCGTCACGCTGGCCTCGATGCGGCGGCAACCTGCCGCCGCGGGCACCCCCAGCAGCGCGCGCCCGCCGCCGAGCCATGCGGCGGCCTCGCGCGTGACCTGCTGCTCGGCGGCATCGCGCGGCGCGCGTTCGAAACCCACGACATTGATCGCGGGTGCCTCGATTTCAACGGCCAGCACATCGTTCTCGAGCGCGAGATTCAGCGTCACCTGGCCGTGCACGTGCTTGCCTTCCTGCTTGAAGGGCTGGGCGGCGTCCTGGGCTGCGAGCGGCGCGGCGGCGAGCAGCAGTGTGGCGATGGCGGTCAGGTTGCGTGGCATGTGCGGTCCCTCGTGCGGCAGGTTGGGTCAGAAGTCGAAGCGGACGCCGAGGCCGAGCGAGCGGCCCGGCAGCGGCGCGAAGTCCTTGAGCGGCGATGCATTGCGGCGCGCGTCCTCGTCGAGCAGATTACTGCCTCGGACAAACAGCGTCATCGGTCGTTCCGCAACCTGCCCGCGCCAGCTGACATCGACGTCGACCAGCGTGTGGCCTGCGGTGGTGGATTCCTCGAGCGCGACGCGATCCTGCGCATCGTGCCAGACGGCGCGCACTGCGACGCCGAGCGGTCCGCGGTCGAGGCCGACCGAGCCGCCGAGGCGCAGCGGCGGGATCTGGGGCAGTGGCGCGCCGCTGCCGTCCTCGGCCCGCACGTAATCGCCGAACACCCGCAGGTTCCAGCTGCCCAGCGCCGTTTCGAGGCCGCGCCAGGTGAACTCGGCCTCGACTCCGGTGAAACGCGCATCGGTGGCGGTGTACACCACGATGGGCAGCCCGTCCTCGATGCCGCCGACCGGCGCCGCGTAGATGTAGTCCGAGTAATCGCTGATGAAGGCACTGACCTCGGCCGACAGCGCGCCGGCGCTGGCGCGCAGTCCGATATCGACACCGAGCGCGCGCTCGGTGTCGAGATCCGGATCGCCGATCTCGAAGCGGCGCACGGCAATGTGCGGCCCGTCGGCGAACAGTTCCGTCGCGGTCGGGTGGCGCTCGGTCGAGTTCAGGTTGGCGGTCAGTCGCCAGGTGTCGTCGAACCGCCAGATCACGCCAGCGGAGGCGCTGAACGCCTGTTCGTCGTATGCATTGGACGCGCCCGGCAGGTCGACGCGCTGCTGTTCGAGTCGCGCGCCGAGTTCGGCCGTCACGGGGCCGAAGCTGCGCTCCTCGAACAGGAACAGGCCGAGGTTGCGCGTGATCGACGGCGGCACAAACGCCTCTTCGCCGATCGCTTCGAGATCGATGTCGCGCCACTGCGCCCCAAACACGCCGCGCCAGCCCGCCAGCGGTTCGTGCTCGGCGGCGATGCGCAGGTCGAGACCGCGCTGCAGGAAGATCGTGCCGACTTCGCCGCCGGGTTCGATCTCGCTGTGCTCGTAGTCGTTCCAGCCGGCGCGGATGCGTAGCGTCGACAGGCCAGCCAGCGGGCTGCGCAGGTCGGCGTCCAGGTCCCAGCGCGTCTGGGCCATGTCGAGGTAGATGCCGTCGCCATCGCCGATGCGCGCGGCCGCGATCGGCGGCGCGTCGGCAGCCAGCTCCTCGCCACCGCCATCCTCGTCCTCTTCATGGTGCTCGCCGGGACCGGGGATCTCATACTGCGTATCGAAGCGCGACACCGACACGCCGACATGGCCCCAGTCGCCGACGCGGGACAGGCCGACGCCGCCGCCGCGGGTCTCCGAGGCGGAGTTCGCGAGCCGGCCGGCGGTCTCCTCGGGTTCGCGCAGCGCCTCGACCGTCGCGAAGCCCGGAATGCTGACGTCATCCGTGCTGCGGCGATGCAGGTCGGTCTGCAGGCGCCACGGGCCGGTGCCGAACTCGGCCTGCGCTGCGACTGCGCGTTCATCGAGGGCCGAATCGCCGCGCACTTCGATCGCGCCGCTGAACGGGCGCTCCGCGGCAGTTCGCGGGATACGGCGGGTGATGACGTTGACGAGTCCGGCCGAGGCGGAATTGCCGAACAGCAGCGTGGCCGGGCCGCGCACGATCTCGACCCGCTCCGCCACCAGCGGATCGATCGTGACGGCGTGATCGTTCGACAGCGCCGACGCGTCGAGTGCGTCGCCGCCATCCTGGTACATCTGCACGCGCTCGCCGCCGATGCCGCGGATCACCGGCCGGCTCGACTGCGGGCCGAACCAGGTCGCGCTGACGCCGGGTTCGCGCGCGAGCGTCTCGCCGAGACTCGAGGCGCGCTCGCGCAGCAGCGCCTCGCCGGCGATGACACGCACCGGCTGTGCGGTTTCCAGCGCGGTCTCGCGCAGCGGGGTCGCGGTGATGACGACCTGCTCGAGTCCGTCCTGCGCAGTTGCAGGGGGTACCGAGAGGGTCAGCGTGGCGGCGGCCAGC
Organism: Steroidobacteraceae bacterium; assembly: GCA_044340335.1. Lineage (GTDB taxonomy): Bacteria > Pseudomonadota > Gammaproteobacteria > Steroidobacterales > Steroidobacteraceae > UBA964. The sequence goes on along the minus strand of JBIITU010000267.1, from coordinate 1,824 downwards.
AGCGGCAGCGCGGCGGCAGAGCGGTAGGGAGTGGTCATGGGTGGGGCCTCGCAGCGCAGGGGGGTGGTCTGAAAAGAGTAATACTATAACATACCAGTCAAGGTGGTCATGCCGCCGCACGCATGGCGCAGGCGGTCGTGGCCGACGGATAATTGCCGCCAGATGAAACTCGGACTCGACAGCTGGGCGGCGCATCTGCGCGGCCGCGAACTGGCCAGTGCCTACCTGGCCTCGGGCGATGAACCGCTGCAGCTCGGTGAGGCGGTCGACGCGCTGCGGGCGCGTGCCCGCGAGCTCGGCTACACCGAGCGCAGCGTGCACTTCGTCGAGCGCGGCTTCGACTGGGATGCGCTGCGCGGCAACGCGGGCGCGATGTCCCTGTTCGCCGAGCGGCGCCTGATTGAAATCCGCATGCCGAGCGGCAAGCCCGGCACGCAGGGCGCTGCGGCCCTGGCGGCATTGCTCGATCCGCCGCAGGCCGACGTGCTGCTGCTCGTGATCACGGACAAACTCGAGCCGGCATCGCAGAAAAGTGAATGGGTGCGCGCGATCGAGTCGGGTGGCGTCTGGCTCAACGTGCCGGAGGTCACGCCGGCGCGCCTGCCCGAATGGCTGCGCGCGCGCTGCCAGAGTGCCGGCCTGACGGCCGATGACGCTGCGTTGCGGCTGCTCGCCGAGCGTGTCGAAGGCAATCTGCTGGCCGCGCACCAGGAGATCCAGAAACTGGCGCTGCTGCATCCGGGCGCGCGGCTCGGCATCGAGATGATCGCCGGGGGCGTTGCCGACAGCAGCCGCTTCGATGTCTTTGCGCTCGGCGATGCGGCGCTGGTCGGCGATGCAGCGCGCGCGCTGCACATCCTCGATGTGCTGCAGGGCGAGGGCGTCGAGCCGACGCTGACGCTGTGGGCGCTGACGCGCGAGATGCGCACGCTGTGGGCGTTGCGTGCCGGCGGCGCGCTGCCACCGCGCGGCTACACGGCACCGGCGCTGCTCGAGCGCGCCAGGCCGCGGGCGGCGAAGCTGTCGTTCGCGCGGCTGATCGCGCGGGCCGCGCGCACCGACCGCATGATCAAGGGGCGGCTGCAGGGCGACCCCTGGAGCGAGATGATGCTGCTGGTCGCTGAACTATGCGGGCAGCGCATGCCGGCGCCCGCCGCGATCGCCTCCTGAAGCCCCGCTCACTGCCGTTCACGCAAGTCCAGGAAACACATGCGACCCATTGGCATCTTTGGCGGAGCCTTCGATCCGATTCACTACGGCCACCTGCGCACGGGCTTCGAGTTGTGGCAGGAGCTGCGGCTCGATGAACTGCGCTGGGTGCCCACCGGCAACCCAGGCCACCGCGACCAGACCATCGCCGACGCCGGCCTGCGTCTGGCGATGGTGCGCGCGGCCGTCGCCGACCAACCGGGCTTCGTCGTCGACGATCGGGAAGTGCGCCGTACCGGCGTGTCGTACTCCGTCGACACGCTGCTCGAACTGCGCGCGGAGCTTCCCGACCGTTCGCTGCTGCTGATCCTCGGCATGGATGCCTTCCTCGGCCTGCCGCACTGGCACCGCTGGCGCGAGATCCTCGATCTCGCGCACGTCGTGGTTGCGCACCGACCGGGCTGGAAGGCGCCGACGTCGGGACCACTCGGCGAAGTGATGGTCGATCGCGGCACCGGCTCGGTCCGCGAACTGCATGCGGCGCGCGCTGGCCGCATCTACGTGCATGGCGTGACGCAGCTGGAGATCTCCTCGACCGATCTGCGCACCATCATCACGAGCGGCCGCGATCCGCGCTTCCTGGTGCCGGATGCCGTCCGCGACATCATCATCGAG
>JBIITU010000403.1:0-3253 GCA_044340335.1 Steroidobacteraceae bacterium | reverse complement strand
AAGTTGCCGTTACATCGAGGTGATGATCCGTACCGGCGGAAGATCACGGCTACAACTTCTGGCGGTGAGATTTCGTTGCTTGTCGCGCATGGTCTGCTAACGTCGCCCCCATGAGTCACCGGGCCTCAAACCCCCTGGCATTGCTGCTGTTCGCAGCCGCCGCGCTTTCGGGCTGCAGCGTCGCTGCGCCCGATTCCTTCATGGCCGCGCTGCGACAGCACTGCGGGCAGGCCTACGCGGGCCGCATCGTCACCAACGTGCCCGCCGAACCGAACGATCCGTTTGAAGGAAAGGCGTTGGTGATGCATGTGCGCGAATGCACGGCGAACGAGATCAAGGTGCCGTTTCATGTCGGCGATGACCACTCACGCACCTGGGTGATCACGCGCACTGAGGGCGGACTGCGACTCAAGCATGACCATCGCCACGAAGACGGCAGCGAGGACAGCCTGACGCAGTACGGCGGCGACACCATGAGCGTGGGCAGTACCCGGCGACAGGAGTTCCCGGTCGATCAGTTCAGCATCGACATGTTCAACGCGCAGGATCGCACTGTCTCCACCACGAATACCTGGGCTATCGAGATCGACCCTGGCAGGCGTTACCTGTACGAACTTTCGCGACCGGGCGGGCGGCTGCTGCAGGTGGAGTTCGACCTGGCGACGCCGGTGGCAACGCCGCCGACACCCTGGGGGCACGCTGCGCTGCCTGGCGACCCCGACTGACCGCCGCTACGGACCAGAATCTGTGACGCGCACCGTGCCGTCGTAACGGCGCATCAGTGATGTTGCAGAGATTCCGTGCACGACGATCGAACACGCGACGACCGTGAGGACGATGGAAACGAGCTCGGTTGCCAGGGCGTACTCGATGGGCTGCCCCACAGCGAAGAAAAGGTAATACAGCGAACCCACGCCGCGAATGCCGAACCGCGCCCGGATGGCGTTGTGCGCCCAGCTTGAGTCCCACGGCGAACAGTGAAAGCAATACGATTGCCTCGCAAACCAGCTCGAACACACCGGCATGACGCTGCGGCGCGAGTTCCAGCCAGTCCAGACCCGCGGGCCCCACCACCACGCCGATCAGGAGATACAGCAGGCCGGGCTGACCGGCAGCCGGTCCACGTGCCGGGAGAACAGCACCATGCTCGCCAGCAGCAAGCCGGTGCCGATCGCCCACAGGCCGGCGGTCATGGAAGTCTAGGCATTCACATGCATCCGCGATCCCGTGAGCTCACCATGCGCGCCCGCTTTGACGTCATTCACTGCGCGTCCCTGCACGAGCGCCTTGCCGGCCTCCAGCATGAAGCGCAGTCCCGCCGTGCCGGTGACATCCCAATACTCGGCAAAGTCCATATCACAATCGATCAGGACGATGTCGGGGTCGGACGGTCCGTTGGGAAACCAGCGCTCCATGGGTTTGGACCACAAGCGCTCGGCTCGCGCGTGATTGTCCTGAGTCGTCGCCCGCCCTCCCAGGCAGACGTAGCGGTTCGCGTCCTGCATCGTGACGCAGATATCTGCCTGCGCGCGCATCGAGCTCACCAGAGAGGCGTGACGACTTGCCACAAAGGTAAACCGGTGCGGCGGGCGCGTCGCTTCGTCGTCGTTCGCAATGCTCATCGGCCGTGCTCGAAGCGACCCGGCACCGTCCACAGAGACCAGCATGGCAACATCGAACGCTGCGACGATTTCGGCCAGCTTCTCGGCAGCCTGCTTGGGGTTGTCGTTATTCATGATTCATGTGTCCGATAGTAGATTTCCGTGATGTTCGAGCTTGGGATGTGGCAGTCGAACTGTCGGTCGGTGTCCATGCGGCTTCACTGTCGGCTTACACCGACGCAACACGTCATGCTGGAACCGATCGACCGAAGTCGATGCCCCGGTTGTTATCGCAGCGCGATCCGGAACTCGCGTATGCGTAGGACGCTGCCTACCAGCAATCCCGGGGATTTCGCATGCGAAACCGGGGTCGCGTTGTCAAGCTGTCTCGATGAACCTTCTGGTCGCAGTCACGGCCACCGCGGCCTTGACAGGCCTGCTGGTGATCATCGCGCTGAACTTCGTGACCGCCGAGCGCCGCCTGAATCGGCCGCCTCCGCGCTGGTATGGCTCGACGGACGCAGACTTCCGCCGTTCGACGGGCGTGTTGCTCGGACCGGCGATACTGCCAGGCAACTCCATCCAGCAGCTCGTCAACGGCGACGAAATCTTCCCCCCCATGCTCGCTGCAATCGACGGCGCGCAGCGCAGCATCTGCTTCGAAACATTCATCTACTGGTCCGGCGAGATCGGCGATCGATTCTCCGACAGTTTCGAACGGGCGGCACGTCGCGGCGTCCGCGTCCACATCCTGTTCGACTGGCTGGGAACCCGACAGATGCACGCCGGCTTGCAACAGCGACTTCGGGCAAGCGGGATCGAAGTGCAGATCTACCATCCCCTGTCCTGGTATCACATCGGTCGGCTGAAAAACCGCACCCACCGGAGGCTGCTGGTGGTGGACGGCTCGACCGGCTTCACCGGTGGCGTGGGCATCGCTCCGCAGTGGACTGGAAACGCGCAGGACGCGGATCACTGGCGCGACAGCCACTTCAGAGTCACAGGTCCGGTGGTGGCGCAGATGCAGGCCGTGTTCCTGGACAACTGGATCAAGTCGACGGGCGCAGTGCTGCACGGCGAAAACTACTTTCCCGCCCTGCACAGCACTGGGGATACTGACGCGCAGATGTTTGGCAGTTCCGCCACTGGCGGATCAGACAGCATGCACCTGATGTTCATGCTGGCGATCACTTCCGCGCGGCGCTCGATTGACATCGTCAACGCCTACTTCGTGCCGGACGACCTGACCATGGCATCGCTGGTTTCCGCGCAACGACGCGGCGTGAAGGTTCGCGTTCTGTTGCCCGGACCTCACATGGATGTGCCGATCGTTCGTCAGGCTTCCCATGCGAATCTGGACGAACTGCTGACGGCCGGCGTGGAGATGTATGAGTTCATGCCCACCATGCTTCACTGCAAGGCGATGGTCGTCGACAGGTCGTGGGTGACGGTAGGGTCTGCCAACTTCGACAACCGTTCGTTCCGCCTGAACGACGAAGCAAACCTGAACGCGTTCAGCGAGCCGCTGGCGCTGCAGCTGACGGAACTCTTCGAGGCTGACCTCGCCCGCTCCCGGCGATTCGTCAGGCGCAAGTGGCGACAGCGCTCCTATGCCAAGCAAACTCTCGAATGGCTGGCGAGTCGACTCGACT
>JBIITU010000461.1:0-2613 GCA_044340335.1 Steroidobacteraceae bacterium | reverse complement strand
GAGCCAGTACTCGCGCAACGAGCGCAACGCCAACGCCGGCATCGTGGTGGGCATCGAACCCGCGAACGATTACCCCGGCGGCCCGCTGGCGGGCGTCGAACTGCAGGAGCGACTCGAGGCGCATGCGTTCGAGCTGGGCGGCAGCGACTACTCGGCGCCCGCACAACTGGTGGGTGACTTCCTGCAGGGCGCGCCCTCCCCGGCGCTCGGCGAAATAGAGCCCTCTTACAAACCCGGCGTGCGCCTCGTTGACCTGGCCTCGACGCTGCCCGCGTACGCGATCGACGCGATCCGCGAAGCCATCCCGGTGTTCGGTCGCCAGATCCGCGGCTTCGACCGCCACGATGCCGTGTTCACCGGGGTCGAGACTCGCACTTCGTCGCCGCTGCGCATCACGCGCGATGCGCAGTCGCTGCAGAGCCTGAACGTGCGCGGGCTGTTCCCCTGCGGCGAGGGCGCAGGCTACGCGGGCGGCATTCTCTCCGCCGGAGTGGACGGCATTCGCGTTGCCGAGGCAGTGGCCCGCAGCCTTTGCGAGGCGGCACCACGCAGGATGCAGAGCGCATGAGCTTCGACGACTTGCGCAAGCTCCACCAGAAGAAGTTTCGCGAGGAGCAGGGCCGTTTCCTCGTCGAAGGCGAGCACCTCGTGCTCGAGCTGCAGCGCGCAGCGCGTCGCGATGCGCGCTTCCGCGACTGCGAGGTCTACGTCACGCACGAGTTCGGGCAATGGCAAAGCCCGTTTCCGGTCCACGTCATCAATGCGCGCCAGATGGCGCAGCTGAGCGAGACGCGTGCGCCGCAAGGCATCATTGCCGTGGTGCCCCTGCCAGCGGCGCCAGCGCCGGCCGCGGCACGCGAGATCGCGGTTTGCCTGCACCAGGTGCAGGACCCCGGCAACCTCGGCACGATCCTGCGAACACTGGCATGGTTCGGCGGCTTTCGCTGCCTGCTGACCCCCGGCAGCGTCGAGCTGTTCAATGCGAAGGCGATCCGCGCCAGCATGGGCGCCGTGTTTCATGTGCCGGTGGAAACCGACGTCCCGCTCGAGTCGCTGACCGCCCGCTACCCGCGCATCGCCAGCCTGGCGACGCGCGGCGCACCGATCCAGTCACCCGGATTTCCAACCCATGATTGCTACCTGTTCGGCAGCGAAGCGCACGGACTGCCCTCCGCCGCGATCGAGGCGCTCGGTGCCGCGCCGTTCACGATTCCGGGATGCGGCGCCATCGAGTCACTGAACCTCGCCACCGCGGTGAATCTATGCGCCTACGAACTGACGCGCGCCTGCGCACCCCCGCCGCCCTGAGCCCTCAGCCCGCGGGCGTCAGCGTCAGCACGCCAAGATAGGGGCTGTCCGCAGCGAGTTCGAACGTCCGGGTGCATCGCCCCGATGAACCGCGCGCTTCCAACTCATACTTCCCGCTGCCTGGCTCGAGCCGGTCGATCTTGAACTCGCCGAAGGTGTCGGTCGTTGCACGGCCGACTTCCTGACCCGCGCGGGTCAGGATCACTTCTGCGCCGGCGGCACATTCCTCGACGCCATCGACATGGTGCACGACCGAACCGCCGACGAAGCACTTCGTCATCAGGTGCAGGTTCTTGTAGTAGACGCGCGGGTTCGTGCCGAGTTCGGGTTGCAGCACTTCGAGACCCTGCTCGGTCGCGATGCGCCGCATCTCCTCGTCGGATACCTTCATGCCCTCGAAGGCACCCGTCGGACAGGCCTGCTCCGCACGCGTCTTGGTCCAGCCCGCATCGAGCAGATGGGCGTCGAAGATCCAGTGCTGCGGCAACTGCTTCTCCTCGTTCCAGGAGATCGCGCCATAGGGGCACGCGTCGACGATCTGCTTCTGGCCCTTCGCCTTGTCCGGGTCGATGATCAGGACGCCGTCGAGCCGCTTGCGCACGGCGTCGTTCTTCGCCGCCTTCATGCACGGCGCGTCGTCGCAGTGATTGCACATGACCGGCATGAAATGCGCCTCGACGAGCGGGTAAGTGCCGCGTTCCTTGCGCACGATGTCCAGCCACTTGTGTCCCTGCGGCGGCTGCGCCGCGGCATAGCCCGGGAAATCGTTGCCGTTGTGTTCATCCTTGACCGCGATGAAGCAGACGCGACAGTTGTCGCACTTCTCGACATCGACGACCATGTTCCACTTCTTGCTCATCAGGCCGTCTCCGCCGGTCGCCAGGTGTCGACGCCGGTCCATTTCTCGATCTGGATCAGCGTCGTGTTTGGCCGGATGCCGTGCGTCTTCTTCGCGATCGCCTTGCTCGGATTCAGCATGTTGATGCAGCCACCGAGGTCGGTCGACTTGCCCGGCTCGCCAGCGGGTCGATATTCGGCCGACGCGGTCGACGCGGACACCACGCCCTTGCGCAGCCGATCGGTGACCTGCGCCGCGCAGACCACCGAACCGCGATGGTTGAACAGCCGGATCAGGTCGTCATCCCGGATGCCGCGCGCGGCGGCATCTTCACGACTGATGCGCGCCACCAGGTAGTAGTGGCCGTCCTTGAAGACACGATGCTCGCGGATATCGCGCAGGCTGCTGCCTTCGTCATCACCCATCAGATGGAACGGATAGCGCGAATGCGGTGACAGCAGTTGCAG
>JBIITU010000081.1:0-10476 GCA_044340335.1 Steroidobacteraceae bacterium | reverse complement strand
CAGCTCGGGCTCACGCTGCTTGTCCTCATACACAGGCATGTACTGGTTGAGCGGCGGTCGATCAGGATCATCGATTCGCTTGAGCGTGGTTGCCACGAACTCGAACTTGCCGGAGGGCGTCTGCAAGCCACTGCCGAATCCCGCGACGTAATCCGAAGGCAGCGGATACGGCTCGGGCGTGTCTTTCTTGCGACCTTCGTAGAACCAGCGATTCGCGGTCGGCGCGCGCGCTGCTTCCGGATCTGCCGGCACGACGTAGTAGCCCTTCTTCAGGAACTGCCGCCAGCTGATGTCCTTCGACATGTCCGAGGAATCGAAGACGCGCTTGCACCAGTCGTACTCGGAGGTGCCGCCTTCGGAGTACAGCGCGCCCATGTCGAGCTTCTCGGCGATCGACAGGAAGATGTCGTAGTCGGACTTCGATTCGCCCAGCGGCTCGATCGCCTTGTGCTGCAGCGCAATCACTCGATGATTGTTCATCGAGTACATGTGGTGCACGTAGCCGGCGCCGACGTTGTACCACTCGCCGATATCCCAGCGCTCGAACACTGTGCAGGCCGGCAGGATCACGTCGGCGAACGGCGTCTCGCCTTCCCACCAGACAGACTGGTTGACGACGAACTTCAGGCTCTCGTGCTGGTACGCCTTGATCCAGCGGTTCGAGCCGACCTGCGTGCCCAGCGAGGAGCTGCCGTACTTGTAGAGCATCTCGACGCGCACGTGGCCCGGCGACGGATAACCGAAAGGAAAGAACTGGCCCTGGATCGACGCCACATCCGTGAGGTACCCCATGGCCTTGCCCTGGGTGATGGCCTCGGGGAACCACATGCGCGGGATCGCCTGCCGGACCGAACTCATGGTGACGATGTGCGGCATGCGCTGGTAGTTGTTGGCGGAGTTCGCGCTCGCCATCATCTCGCCCGAGAAACTGCCTTCGCCGTAGCCGGGGAAGTAGAAGTTGAAATCGAGCGGTGCGCCGAACTGCAGGTTGCCGAAGTTCGACCCCGGGCGGCCGTAGCCCTGCATCGCACCCAGGATCGTCATCATGCGCGCCCACTGGATGCCCATCGGGCCGCGCCCCGCACCACCCAGGCCCACGCCCCAGCCGCCGGCGCCGAGGTAGGTTTTCTTCGTGCCCCACTCACGCGCGAGCGCGCGCACATCGCGCGCGGGCACGCCGGTTTCCTGCTCCTGCCACTCCGGCGTCTTCGCGACGCCATCGGATTCGCCGAGGATGTAGGCCTTCCAGACGTCGAAGCCGGTCGTGCGCTCCTCGATGAATTTCTTGTCGTAGAGCCCTTCGGTGATCCACACGTGGCACAGCGCCTGCGCGAAAGCCGGATCCGTGCCGGGCTTCGGCGAAATCCACTTGCCGCCGAGGTGCGCAGCCGTGTGGTTCATGTAGGGATCGATGTGCACCATCTTGATCCCGAGCTGCTTGGCCCACTCGCGACGCTCGGTGCCATCGAAACCGTAGGTCGCGTCCGGGTCGCTGGACCAGAACACGATCATCTCGGCTTCCTTCAGGCAATCCTCGACCGTGCCGTAGAACTCCGGACAGCCGAGACGCAGGCTGTTGCCCCAGTGGTGCATCGCGCCCCAGAACCAGCCTTCCCAGCTGTCCGGCGTGTGCACGAGCTTCGTGACGCCGATCAGGTTCCAGAAGCGGTTGAACGCGCTGAGATAGTGGCCGAGGTTGCCCCACTGGTGGTGCGAGCCGTTCGCGACGCAGATCGCGCCCGGGCCCACCGCCTTCGCGCGCTTGATCTCCTTGACGACGAGGTCCGTCGCTTCATCCCAGCTGATGCGCACGAACTTCGACTTGCCGCGGTTCTGGATGTTGCGCTCGCCATCGGGATCGAAGTCGACACGCTTCATCGGATACTGGATGCGGTTCTTCGAATACACCATCGACTTCAGGCAGATCGCATGCGTGGCGACGGTGGTACGGCGCTTGGGCTTGAAGGTCTTGCCGCGCGCGCTGATCTCCCAGGACGCCGCATCTTCGTCGTCGAAGTCGATCGGCGTGGTGCGCAGGATCTTCCCGTCCTTGACGTAGACGAAGATCGGGCCGCTGTTGGTGCCGTTGGTATAGCGCGTGACACCGTCGCCCATGTCGGTGCCGGCTTTCCAGGTCACCGTCTCGAGCCGGGCGAGCGTCTGCATGAACCAGACGGCCAGCTCATCCGGCCCGTCCAGGCCGACCTTGAAATTCTTGGCCGCGTCGATGCGCTCGAGCATGTCGAACGGCGGCGTCAGGAAATTCTCGGCGATGGACTTGTTCTTGAAGTGGATCGTCAGATCCGGCTTCTCGTGCAGGCCCTTGCCGGTGCGCAGCTTGCCGCCGTCGAGCTGGATCCAGCGCCCCTCAGGCTTGTCGCGCAACCGGAATTGCGCGATGAGGTTGCGTTCCTTGAGGCGCGCGGCGTACTCCGGGTAAACACGCGCAGCGGCCCGCATCGCCTGCGGGATGCCCCAAAGCAGCACGGACAGATTCATCCTGGATTCTCCAACCAATCAGTGACGGGAATCATGCGGCCCGCGGCTGCGGATGGGAAGCAGCAACGCACAGCGGGTGTGCGAAGACCCGTCCGGACGGTACAAAGCCTCGCCCGACCTGACCGTGCAGCGGGCGACCCCGCGTGTGAGCGCTAGACGCGAAACCCGTGCAGGGTCAGCGGCAGCGATCTGACCCGCAGGCCGGTCGCCGCAAACACGGCATTGGTGATCGCAGGCACGCTGGGTGGCAGCGCCGGTTCGCCGATTCCCGTCGGCGGATGATCGCTCAACACCCAGGACACCTCGACCGGCGGCGCCTGCGTCAGGCGCAGCAGCGGGAAGTCGTCGAAGTTGCCCTGCACGGCGCGACCGCGCTCGATGACAACCTGCTGCGCGAGTGTCTCGCCGAGCGCATCGAGCACGGATCCCGCGACCTGCTGTTCGGCGCCGCCCGGGTTGATGATCTGGCGCCCGACGTCGCCGACGCACCAGCAGCGATTGACACGCAGGTTGCGGTCGCGGTCGACCGCGACTTCCGCGACGGTCGCGAAGTAGCCGAGGTGGCTGTAGTGAAAGCCGACGCCGAGCCCCGTACCGCGCGGCAGGCGCCGTTTACCCCAGCCGGATCGGTCGCGCGCGGCCTCGAGCACGCCGCGCATCCGCGCCGCATCGTAGCGATCGCTGCCATCCGCGTTCTGCACCAGGCCACGATCGCCGAGCAGGTCGAGCCGGAACTGCAGCGGATCGCGACCCGCAGCCTGCGCGAGTTCGTCGATGAAAGACTGCATGACGAAGGACAGCGCGTTGCTGCCCGGCGCGCGCAGCGGTCCGGTCGGCACGCCGAGCGGCATCACCGACGACTCGAGCAGGAAATTCGGGATGAAGCGCGCCGGGAACTCGCTGGCGCTGATGCCGGCGCTGGAGGCGAACCGCTCGCCCTCGCCGAACGAGACGAAATGATCGCGCCAGGCCACGACGCGCCCCGACTTGTCGAGCCCGCCGCGGAAGAAGTGAAAGCCCGCGGGCCGGTAGAAATCGTGGCGTGTGTCGTCCTCACGCGTCCACAGCAGCTTGACCGGTGCGCCGACTTCGCGCGAGATCCACGCCGCTTCCGCCATGTAGTCGTTCATCAGGCGACGGCCGAAGCCGCCACCGATCCGGGTCAGGTGGATCGTGATCGCGCTTTCCGGGATCCCGAGCGTGCGCGCGACGAGTTCGCGACCCGGCTGCGGGTTCTGCGATGGCGCCCAGAACTCGCAGCGTCCATCACGGAACCAGGCCGTGCAGTTCTGCGGCTCGAGCGTCGCATGCGCGAGGAAGGGGTAGCTGTAGTTCGCGGTGACGACCTTTGCCGCGCCGCGCAACGCCGCGTCGACATCGCCATCGCCCCGCAACCGGCGCTGCGCCGGCTCGCGCGCCGCCGCCTCGGCCGCCGCCGCGAAACCCGCGCTGCCCTGGGATAACGTCGCGCCTTCGTCCCATTCGACGACCAGACGCCGCCGCGCCGACTGCGCGGCCCACCAGGTATCGGCGACGATCGCGACGCCGCCGAGCAGGCCGTTGAGCGCCGTGCCGCCCTCGACGACGAACGCGTGCCGCACGCCGGGCAGGCTGCGCACGACGTCGAGGTTCGCCGACCTGACCTTGCCCGCGAACACGGGGCACTTCTCGAACACGGCATTCAGCATGCCGGGCAGCTTCATATCGATACCGAACAGCGGCTCGCCGGCGACGATGCGTGGCGTGTCGACGTTCGGCAGCGACTGGCCGATGATCCTGTAGTCCGCGGCAGCCTTCAGCGGCACGCTCTTGAGATCCGGCGGTGTCAGGGTCGCAGCACCCGCCGCGAGATCGCCGTAGCCGAGTGAGCGACCGGACGCCGCGTGCAACACGCGGCCGTCGCGCGTGCTGAGCTGCGCCGCCGGCACCCTGAGCTGCGCCGCCGCGGCGGCCACGAGCATCTGCCGCGCGGCCGCACCGACCTGGCGATGATGATCCCAGTGATCCGGCGTCGAGCGGCTGCCACCGGCGAACTGGCGACCGTAGACCGCGGGGTTCGAATCCGCCTGTTCGATCCGCACATCCGCCCATGCGACGTCGAGCTCCTCGGCGATCAGCATCGGCAGCATGGTCTTCGCGCCCTGGCCGACCTCCGGATTCTTCGCGATGATCGTGACGATGCCGGTGGCGTCGATGCGCACGTAGGCGTTGAGCGACGCCAGGTCAGGCGCAGCGCCATCGGCGACCGCGGCGAAGGCGCTTTCGAAGTGCGCCGCTAGCAGCAGGCCGCCACCAGCCAGCGAGGACACCTGCAGGAAGGATCGGCGGGTCAGCATGGCCATGGCGTGATCTCCCAGCGTCGATAAGTTGGCAACGGGACGCCGAACCTCGTCATGATCGAAGCTCCCGGACCCGTCCTAGGCCGAACGTAGCAGAGCCTGCCATGAATCGATTGCTGATCGCGACCTTGTTGAGCGTTGGCGCTGCCGCCGCCGGCCCTCTGGCCCATGCGCAGGCCCAGCCGCAAACGCCACAGACAGCTCCCCTGTCGCCCGCGCTCGAGTCAGCCGTCACGGCGCTGCAGCAGGCAGGACTGCGCGACACCGTCGGACTGCAGTTCGTCGAGGACCTGACGACCGAAGTCGGTCCGCGTCTGGCAGGGTCCGAGGCCGAGGCGCGCGCCCGCGCCTGGGCGATCCGGCGGCTGACGGCGATGGGCTTCGAGAACGTCCGCAGCGAAGAGTTCCCGGTGCCGTACTGGGCGCGCATCACGGAGAGCGCGGAAGTCGTCGCACCGTCGCCGCAGAAGCTCGTCATCACGGCGCTGGGCGGCTCTACGGCAACGCCCGCCGAGGGCATTACCGCGCCGATCGTGCGCTATACCTCGCTCGAAGCACTCGATGCCGCACCCGCCGCTGATGTGCAGGGCCGCATCGTATTCCTCGACGAGTACACGACGCGAACGCAGGACGGCTCGGGATATGGCGCCGGCGTCGCGAAGCGCCGCTCGTGCACGAAGTACGCCGTCGACAAGGGCGGCCTAGCCTGCCTGATCCGCTCGGTCGGCACGCAGCATCGGCGTTTCGCGCACACCGGCATCATGCAGCGCCCGAGCGTGGGCGGTGCGGGACCCGGCGCGGCACTGTCGCCGCCCGACGCCGACCAGCTCGCCCGACTGCTGCAACGCGGGCCGGTAAGCGTCAAGCTGACGATCCGCGTCGAGATGAGCCCGAGCGTGCCGTCGGGCAACGTGATCGCCGAGATCCGTGGCCGCAGCAAGCCGCAGCAGATCGTGCTGATCGGCTGCCATCTCGACAGCTGGGATCTGAGCCCTGGCGCGCTCGACGACGCGGCCGGCTGCGGCATCGTCGTCGGCGCCGCGAAGCTGATCATGGAGCGCGGCGAGCGGCCTGAGCGCACGATTCGCGTCGTGCTGTACGGGTCGGAAGAAGTCGGCCTGTTCGGCGCCGAGGCCTACGCCCGTCGCCACGCCGACGATCTGGCCAACCATGTGATCGCCGCCGAAAGCGATTTCGGCGCGGGCCCGATCTGGCGCTTCGACACGCGGGTCAGCGAGGCAGCGCTGCCCTACGCGCGCGCGCTGCACCGCGCGCTGCGTCCACTCGGTGTCGGCCCCGGGCACAACAACTCGAACGGCGGTCCGGACCTCGGTCCGCTGCGCCGTGCCGGCGTGCCGATCGCGGGCCCGGAGCAGGACGGCACGGACTACTTCGACTATCACCACACGCCCGACGACACGTTCGACAAAATCGTGCCGGAGAAATTCCGGCAGAACGTCGCGGTCTATGCGAGCTTCGCGTGGATCGCGGCGGCCACCGACTGGGATTTCCGCAAGCTGTCTGACGCGGGCGGCAGTAATTCGTCACCCACGCAGACCGTGCCGACCGGAATCCCAGCCTCGTCGCGATAGCGCTGGTAGAGCGGCAGGAAGTCGGTCTGCACCGCGCTGTCGATCAGTTCGCGGAAGCTGCGGATCACGAAGTAGTTGCACTGGAAGTCGTCGATCCGGTAATCGGTGCGCAGTACCCGGGTCAGGTCGAAGCGAATCCGCAGCGGCAGCGGACTCTCGATGGCATAGCGGGTCTCGCCGAAGGAAGACAGGATGCCTGCGCCATAGGTGCGCAGGCCCTGCGGCGTTTCCATCAGGCCGAACTCGACGCCGTACCAGTACAGGCGCGCGAGCATCCCAAGGCCGCCGTGCTCGATCGCGCGCGGACCGGCCCGCCCATAGAGCTCGATGAAATCGGCGTAGGTCGGATCGCAGAGCAGCGGCACGTGGCCGAAGAAGTCGTGGAACAGATCCGGCTCGACGAGATAGTCGAACTCGTCGCGACGCCGGATCCACACCGTGACCGGGAAGCGCCGCTGCGCCAGATGCGCGAAGAACTCGCGTTCCGGAATCAGGCCCGGCACGCCGACGAGTTGCCAGCCGGTGAGTCGGCGCAGCCGCTCGGACACCTGCTCCAGCCGCGGGATGCGCGCATCCAGCCCCAGCGCTGCGACGCCCGACAGGAACTCGGGCACTGCGCGTCCCGCCACCAGCGCGGTTTGTCGCGCCAGCAGTTCCGCCCAGACGCGATGCTCGTCTTCGGTGTATCGCGCATGGTGCTGGTCGACGGTGTAGTCGGCGCGCGCGGCGCCGTACTCGCCACGCAAACGGGGCGTGCCAAACGTCGGGGCGCTGGGGTGCTGCATGACTCAGGACTCCGGAACCGGAACCCGAGTGTAGGCAGCGACCGCTGCCCGAACTCACCAATCCCGCTACTGAGTCCTTGATTCCTGGCAACAAAACGCCAGATTTCACGCTGGAACGCTATTTTTCACCAAAACCGGCCGAATCGCCGCAGCGCCTTTCGATGAAGCCCCGCAACATCGTGGTCCAGGCCTGCGGTTCATCGAAGATCACGTGCGACCCGCCTCCCGGCAGTTCCTCGTAACCGAACGACGGTTGCAGTCGACTGGCGCGTTGCGTGGCTTCGAGCAACCGATCACCGCGATTGCCGATCAACAGCGTCGGCGCACGGATCGCGAGCAGCGTCGACTCCATCGCCGCGTACTCGAACAAGGCGCGATAGGCGCGCATGCCGCGATCCGCGGCGATCAGCCATGAGACGGTCGAGGCCTGCACGCCCTCGAGCGAGCCCTCGCCGCGCATGATGCGCTCGCGGACGGCCGCATAGTGGCGACTGAGGTGGACGCCGTCCGCCGTGAGCTGCGGATCACCCTGCGCGGCGAGCGCCGCAATCCTCCGCGCACGTTCGGCGTCGGTGTACAGCGGCATGCCGTGCAGCACGACGCACTGCGTGCGGCCCGGGTGGCGCGCAGCGAGCAGTGCTGCCAACCCCGCACCGGTGTGATGCCCGACGATGACGGCGCGCTCGATGCCCGCGGCATCGAGCACCTGCACCAGAGCATCCGCATAGGCCGGCAAGTCAGGCTGCCCGAGCGGCACCGGCGAGAAGCCGAAACCCGGCGTGTCAGGCGCGATCACGGTGTAGCCCGCCGCCACGAGCAGCGGCATCGCGTGGGCGTACTCGACCGAGTACCACGGCGTCTGATGTATCAGAAGGATGGGCACTGACCGCGACGGCTCGCCCGGCGCGAGACGCCGGTAGTGAACCTGCCCCAGCGCGGTGGCTGCGTACGCGCGGACCTCGGCAACGGGCGGCGCGGCAGGCTCGGCGCGACCCGGCGATGCGACGAGCAGCAGAATCGCACTGAGCAGTGTGGCTGGGGTGCAGCGCATGGCTCAGGCCGCCAGGATTTCGAGCGCGGTGCGCTCGCCCGACTGGGCCGCCGCTTCCATGCCCTGATCGACATTGCGGTGCTGCGCGCCGGCGAAGTGCAGCCGGCCGACCGGCGTGCCCATCGCCGGGAAGTAGCGATGCACCTGACCGGGGCTGAAGAAGAACTTCTCGCCCTGGAAGCGCGGATCGGTGGTCCACGACTGTCGATGCGCGAACTCCAGCGCGCCACGCGCTGCCGGCCGCCAGCGTTCGATCTCGCCTTGCACGAACCGCACCTGGTCCGCGGGCTCCATCAACTCGATGCGTCGCGCGCCGTCGCCGTTGAGCCAGATCTTCGCCATGTGCCCATCGTTGCGATAGTTGCGGGTCACGAACAGACGCTCGATGGCCGTATCGGTCCACAGGCTCGCCGGCAGTTCGTCGCTTTCCCACCAGCGCCTGCGCACGATGAAGTCGAACTGCGTGTTGCCGGCGTAGTTCGCCTCGCGGATCAATCCCGCCTTGTCCTGCGGCAATGGCGGAAAGAAGTCGATCGCGCGCAGCGGCGGCAGCGGCACGGCGATGATCGCGTGCGCGGCATCGACGCGAGTGCCATCGAGGCAATCGATGCGGACCGAACGGGCATCGTGATGCACGGCCACCACCGATCGATTCAACAAGACCGGCCCCGCCAGTCGCGCGGCGATGGTTTTCGGCAGGCGCTGGTTGCCGCCGACGCAGCGTATGGGCTCGTACTGCCTGCCGCTGTACAGGTCTTCGTTCTTCGCGTCGCGAAAGCCGATCTCGCGCCACTTCGCCTGGTCGCGCAGCAGCGGCAGCGCAGATACGTCCCAGATGTCGGTCGCGTTCATCGCGACGTTGACGAGGCGCAATGCCTCGTCGGACAGACCCCGCTCGCGCAGGAACTGTCCGAGCGGCACATCGAGCGCGGCATACTCGGGCGACAGCCAGTCGGCAACGCCCTTGAACGGCAGGAACTTGTCGAGGTAGTAGACGTCGAGCCGGGACGGCAGGATCTCGCGCTCCTCGCCGACCGTGCGGTTCAACGGCGAGCTTGCCCACGCCTCCTTGCGCACGAGCCCGCCGTTGATCGCATAGATCATCGGCAACGAGTTGCCGACCGGTTCAGTCGGGATCTCGAGCTTGCGCACCAGTTCGCGCACTCGCGCGTGTGTGGGCCCGATGCCCGTGGCGCCGGTCTCCCGGTCCTCCCCCTCGATGTCGATTGTGTGCAGGCAGCCACCGACGCGAGCACCAGCCTCGAGCACGATGACCTTCGCGCCGGCTTCCTCGAGCAACTGCGCCGCATACAGTCCGGACAAACCGGCGCCGATGATCGCGACGTCGTAGCGCTTGCCGGCCGCTTGCGCCCAACCGGGCAGCGACGCCGCCCCCGCAGCGCCGAGCCCCAGCGCGCCCAGAGTCTTCAGTGCATCGCGTCGGCGCATGGTGTCCTCACTCGCCCTGCATGATCTGCAGTACATCCAGCATAGCTGGCCGCACCAGGCGTCGCTGTCACTAGTGAGACACGACGGGGCTCGTTCTATGCACCGCAGCAAGCGGTTTGCCACTTGCGGCACGGCGCTGCTCGCGGCCAAACTCGGCTCGATTGCGAGCCCCGAAACCCAGCGGCAACCGGTCGCGTCGAAGCAGCGCCAACGCATGAACAAGTCCGCCTCGTTCCGCCAGACTTTTTTCCCCTCCGCGCGGATGCGCGAGTCGCGGCGCGCCGACGGCAGCATCGTGATCACGCCCGAGCTGGAACTCGCACCCTATGTGCCGAACCTGCCGGCCGTGTTGGGCGAGCGCGCGGCCACACATCCGCAGCGGGTGTATCTGGCTGAGCGCGAGAGTCGCGGCGGCCCGTGGCGACAGCACACCTACCGGGACACGAAGCGCGACGCGGATGCCATTGCGCAATGGTTGCTGTCTCAAGGCATCGCCGCAGATCGTTCGGTGCTGCTGCTGTCGGGCAATTCCATCGCCCACGCCTGCGTCAAGTACGGCGCCATGGCCGCTCGTATCCCGGTATGTCCGACGAGCGTGATGTATTCGCTGATGCCGAGCGACTTCGGCCGGCTCAAGCACGTCGTCGGCCTCGTCAAGCCCGCCGTCGTGTTTGCCGAGACGGCGACGACCTACAAGCGCGCGCTCGAGACCATCGATTTCGGCGACCCCCTAATCGTCACGGACGACCCAACCGCGCTTT
>JBIITU010000238.1:0-5493 GCA_044340335.1 Steroidobacteraceae bacterium | reverse complement strand
AATCGCCTATCGCGACGTGCTCGCGACGCGCCCCACCGCGCAGGTCGCGCGGTCGATCGCGTCGATCGACCCCGACGCGCCCACGGCCTACATGCTGACATCGGGCTCGACCAGCCTGCCGAAGGCGGTGATCCAGACGCAGCGCATGATCACGTCGAACCTCGCGCAGGGGCAGCAGGTGCTGGGCGAGACCGCGGGCTGGAGCGACGTGATGCTCGACTGGCTGCCGTGGAACCATGTCTCCGGCGCGTTCACGAAGTTCGGCACGCTGGTGAGCGGCGGCACGCTGTATATCGATGGCGGGCGGCCCATGCCTCACCAGTTCGACGAATCGTTGCGCAACCTGGCGGAGATCGCACCGAAGTTCTACATCAACGTCCCTTTCGGTTACGCGATGCTCGTCGACGCACTCGAGCGTGATCCGGACTTGCGGCAGCGCTTCTTCCAGAATCTGCGCCTCGCACTGTACGGGGGTGCCGGGCTGCCGCAGGCGTTGTACGACCGCTTCCAGCAACTCGCGGTCGACACCATCGGTGAGCGGATCTTCTTCACGACGGGTTACGGCGCGACCGAAACCTCGTCGGGATGCATGTCGATCTACTTCCCGACCGAAGAGGTCGGCATCGGTTTGCCGATGCCAGGGCTGACGGTCAAGCTCGTGCCCTTCGGCCCGCGCCATGAAGTCAGGATGCGCGGACCGATGATCACGCCGGGTTATCTGTCGAATCCGGACGCCAACCGTGACCTCTTCGATGAAGAGGGTTTCTACAGGACCGGCGACGCCGCGCAGTTCCATGATCCGCAGGACCTGCACAAAGGCCTGAAGTTCGCCGGTCGATTGACGGACGACTTCAAGCTCGCGACCGGCACCTGGGTCGCAGCGGGGCGCCTGCGCGCAGAGATCCTCGAGGCGTTCGCGCCGCTGCTGGCGGATGTGCTGGTCTGCGGCGAGCACCGCGATCGCGTTGCGCTGCTGGCTTGGCCCAAACCGGGCGCAGCGGCGATCCCGGCGGGCGAACTCGCGGCACGCCTCGCCGCCTTCAACGCCGGACGAGGCTCCAGCGAGCGCATCGATCGCCTGCTGCTGCTGACCGAACCACCCAGCGTCGACCAGCATGAGGTCTCCGACAAGGGCACGATCAACCAGCGGGTCGCCCTGGCGCGCCGCGCCGCCGACGTGGCCAGGCTCTATGCCGAACCGCCCGACGCCGAGGTCATCACGGCGGCCGCGGCACCGCGGTCGCACGCGACTGGCAATTGATGCCGTCTGGACCCGTAGCCATACTCGAACCAAGCCACGCAAAGGAATGCAGCTGTGCGCACGACTCACGATGATCTGGTGCAGGAGTACCGCGCCCGCGGTTGGTGGAGCGGTCAACGCCTGTTCGACTTGTTCGATGCGCACCTGATTGCAACGCCTGACAGGCTAGCGGTTGCGGATCCGCCGAATCGCGACGCGCTCGTCGGCGGAGCGCCGCGGCGCCTGACTTACGCCGCGCTCGGTGACCTGGCGGATGGCTACGCGCTGCGCCTGCTCGAACTGGGCCTGCGTCGCGACGACATCCTGATTACGCAACTGCCGAACATCGTCGAGTACGTTGCGCTGTACCTTGCGGCCATGCGGCTCGGCATCATCATCAGCCCCGTGCCGATGCAGTTCCGGCGGCACGAGCTTGAGGAGATCGTCACGCTGACAGGCGCGCGCGCCGCGCTGACGGTGCGCAGCATGCGCGGCGTCGAGCATGCGACGGGCGCTGTCGAACTCGCGGCGGACCGCACGCTAATGGTGCTGTGCCTCGGCGACGACGCACCTGCTGGCAGTGTCGCGTTCACGCCGGCTGCGGTGACGAGCGAGTCGCGGAACGTGCTGCGCGCGCATGTCGCGGCCCATCCGGTCGATGCCGACGACATCGCGACGATCTGCTGGACTTCCGGCACCGAAGGCGTGCCGAAAGGCGTGCCACGCTCGCACAATCACTGGATCGCGATCAGCTACGCGCACCTGCGCGGCGCGGGCATCCAGCCTGGCGACCGCCTGCTGAATCCGTTTCCGCTGATCAACATGGCGGCGATCGGCGGCTGCTTCACGAGCTGGCTGCATTGCGGCGGCACGCTGTTGCTGCATCATCCGCTCGATCTGCCGGTCTACCTGCAGCAGATCAGCCAGGAGCAGCCGCAGTACGCGATCGCGCCGCCAGCGATCCTGAACATGCTGCTGAAGGACGAACGCCTGCTCGCCGGCGTCGACCTCAGCTCACTGCGCTGCATCGGATCGGGCTCGGCGCCGCTCGACCCCAAGATGATCCAGGGCTATCACGATCGCTTCCGCATCGAGATCGTCAACATGTTCGGCTCGAATGAAGGCGTATCGCTGCTGTGCAATGCGCGCATCACCGCGGACCCGGTCAAGCGCGCGCTGTGGTTCCCGCGTTTTGGTCGCGACGACATCGATTGGACCGAACCCCCGCCGGTCAACATCCGGACCCGCATCGTCGACACCGAGAGCGGTGCCGAGATCCTGGACGCGTCGAAACCAGGCGAGCTGCAGATCAGCGGACCCACCGTGTTCGATGGTTACTACCGTGCGCCGCATCTGACCGAGCAGAGCTTCACCGCGGACGGCTGGTTCCGCACCGGCGACCTGTTCGAACTGTGTGGCGAGGGCACGGACCTGCGCTTCTACAGGTTCGTGGGCCGACTCAAGCAGATCATCATCCGCGGCGGCGTCAAGATCGCGCCCGAAGAGCTCGACACGGCCTTGTCGCAGTTGCCCCAGGTGCTCGAAGGCGCGGTCTGCGGCTACAAGGACGACATCATGGGCGAGCGCATCTGCGCGGTCGTCGTGCCCCGCGCCGGCGCCACCGTCACGCTCGAGGCAGTGCGCGAGCACTTCGCCACGCAGGGTTTTGCCGTATTCAAGCGCCCGGAGCGCCTCGTCGTCGCGGCCCAGCTGCCGCGCAACAGCGTCGGCAAGGTCGTCCGCGCCGAGCTGGTCAAAATGTGCGACAGCGCGCCGACGTGACGCCCCGGGTGAACGACCCGGCGATGGCCTGCCTACGCAGCTGAGCGCTCGACGATCATCGCGGCACCGACGCCCGAAGCCCCTGAACACACGACCAGCCCGAAACGCCCGTCGGCGACATCGAGCGCGTCGAGCAGGGTCGACAGCAGGATGGCGCCGCTCGCGCCCATCGGATGCCCGCGCGCGACATGACCGCCGCCGACGTTGACGCGCTGCGGGTCGACCGGATGTTCGCGCAGGAACAGCGCCTGCGTGACCGCGAACGCCTCCATGAACTCGATGCGATCCATGTCGGCCAGCGTGAGTCCCGCCTGCCGCAGTGCGCGTTGCATGGCTGCGAAGCCCGCGAGCAGCGACGCCTCTGGATCGCCGCCGGACTCGGCATACGCAACGATACGGGCGCGCGGTTTGGTGCTGCCGCTCGCGGCGCCCCCGACCAGCGCGAGACCCGCCCCGTCGCAGACCGGCGGTGCATGCGAGATGGTGTGCCGATGATCGATCGGACCCCCGAGCGCGTCGGCGTACTGCGCGGCGAGCGCGGCAAAGGCCGGCTGCATCTCGGCCAGCGACTGCGCCGACGTCTTCGGGCGGATGCACTCGTCGACGGCCAGACCGCCGACCGCGACACGCGAGGCCATTCCCATGCCCGTGGCCTCGGCCGCCGCCGCGCGCTGCTGCGAGACGAGCGCAACGGCGTCTAGCTCCTGGCGCGACACGCCTTGCGCCTGCGCGAGTCGATCCGCGGCCAGCACGACGGGCACGTAGCGCGCGCGGTTGGGAAAGCTCGCGTCCGTGTAATAGCTGGCCTGGTCGCCCATGAAGGGCACGCGCGACATCATCTCGACGCCGCCCGCGAGGCCGCGCTCGATCTGCCCCGCCGCTACCTGCATCGCGACGTGGCCGATGGCCGTGAGGCCGGACACGCAGTAGTTGTTCAGGGTAAAAGCGGCTGCTTCGTCGCGGACGCCCGCATGCAGCTTGCTGACGAGCGCGATGTTGCCACCCTGGTCGCCGACCTGGCCGACGCAACCCAGCACGAGCGCCTCGACGCGGCGCGGCTCGTGGCCCCGCGCTTCCAGCGCGTCGACGAGTCCGCCGACCAGTTGCTGCGGCTTGAGCGCCGCGAGGCCGCCATCCGGTCGCGCCTTGCCGCGCGCGGTGCGCACGACGTCATGGATCCATGCCTGCATCTAATCTCTCCCGCTGCCAAGCCGGGCGTCAGTCGCGACGCCCGACGACGAAGCTGACGACGGTGCCCAGCGAGCCGCCGATGTTCAGCGTACCGAAGGTGCGCGCGCCGTCGACCTGGTAGTCGCCCGCAGTGCCGGTCACCTGGCGCGCCGCGTCCAGCAGCATGCGCGCACCCGTGGCGCCGACCGGATGTCCCACGCCGATCAGACCACCGGAAGGATTCACCGGGCAGAGCCCGCCGGGCTCGATGACGCCACTGTCGATGGCCTGCCAGCTCTGGCCCGGCGGCGTCAGGCCGAAGTGATCGATCGCCATGTACTCCGTGGATGTGAAGCAGTCGTGGGTTTCGATGCCATCGAGTGCTGCGACGCCGGCCAGGCCGGCGCGTCGCCAGCCGTCGCGGATCGCCTGCGCGACGTGCGGGAAGATCAGCGCGTCGTCGCGACTGCGTTCGAGCTTGTCGAGGAAGCGAATGCCGGCATTGGTGTGGCCCCAACCGAGGATGCGCGGGAAGTCCTCGGGGCGCGCACCGCGGCGCGCGGCGTAATCGCGGATGAAGCGCTCCGAGGCCAGCACGACGCCCGCCGCGCCGTCCGTGATCTGGCCGCAGTCCTGCCGGCGGGTGCCGGGTTCGATCACTGGATTGGCCGCATCGCTGTCGGTGAAAGTTTCGGGCCCGAACTTCCAGCCGCGCGTCTGCGCGCGCGGATTGCGCTTCGCGTTCGTCATGTTCAGCTCGGCGATGCGGTTCAGGTAGCGTCGATCCAGTCCGTAGCGCGCCTCGTACTCCATCGCGACGCGACCGAACACGGCGGGCCAGATGAACTGGCAATCGAGACCTTCGCGGCCCTGCCACGAAGCCGCGTTCTGGACGCGTGAAGCCTGATCGCCCGGCAGGTTCTTCTCCTCCTCGACGCCGGCGACCAGGATGCAGTCGTAGCGCCCCGCCTCGAGTTCGGCGGTGGCCGCGAGAATCGCCAATGAACTCGACGCGCAGGCAGCCTCGTGGCGCATCGCCGGCTTGCCGTGCAGCCGCGGCTGCATCTGCGACACCATCGCCGCGAGATGACCCTGGCCGCGGTACAGCTCGCCGAACGCGTTGCCCACATGCACGGCGTCGATGTCTTCCGGCTCGAGCCGCGCCGCCGCGAGCGTGCCGTCGACCACATCGCGCAGCATGTCGCTGATGTCGAGGCCCTCGCGCGACCAGACGCGCGCGAAGTCCGTTTGGTGTCCGCCCAGGATGAAGATTGCCATCGGCCCCTCCGACCTCGCGGCAG
>JBIITU010000265.1:0-4972 GCA_044340335.1 Steroidobacteraceae bacterium | reverse complement strand
TTGAAGGCATCGAACGCCGTGCTCATCGCTTCGTTCTCGCCCTTGCGCCAGCGCTCGTAGCGGCGCAGCACCCGCAACGCGCCCGGATCTTCGCCCTCGGCCAGGGCGGCCGCCAGCACCTCGGCCAGCGCCGCCGCATCGAGCAACCCGAGGTTCACGCCCTGGCCGGCGAGCGGATGCACGACGTGCGCCGCGTCGCCGATCAACGCGACGCGCTCGACTGCGTAATGCGGCGCCAGCAGGCGCTGCAGCGGTGGCGCGATGCGCTCGCTGGCCAGCTGCAGGCGGCCCAGCACGCCGTCGCTCGCGGCCGTCAGCTCGCGCTCGAACTGCTCGGGCGGCGCCTCGAGCAGGCGACGCGCCTCCGCGCGCGGCAGCGACCAGACGATCGAGCACTCGCCGCTGGCAAGCGGCAGCAGCGCGAGCGTGCCGTGGCCCAGAAAGCGCTGCCATGCAGTCGCCTCGTGCGGGCGCTCCGACCGCACCCGCGCGACCACGCCCTGCTGCTCGTAATCCTCGATGCGCACTTCGAGCCCCGCGAGGCGCCGCACCAGCGAACGCGCGCCATCGGCGCCGACGATCAATCGCGCCCGCAAGGTCGCCGGCCCGCTGTCGCCGGCCAACGTGACCCGCACCGCGGTCGCCTCGAACTCGAGCGCCGTGACGCTGGCCGGCATCAATCGCGCACCCGCCGCCGCGCAGGCCGCGAGCGCAGCCGCCTGCAGCACGCGGTTCTCGACGATGTGACCGAGATCCGGCTCATGCAGCGACGCGGCGTCGAAGGCAAGCGCGCCAGCGCCGCGCGCCACGCCATCGTGCGGCCACACATGCATGCGCTCATATGCGCAGGGATTGCTCGCAACGACCTCGCTCCAGGCGCCGGCGCGACGCAGGATGCGCTCGCTCGCGCGCGAGATCGCCGCGACGCGCAGCCCGGCGGTGTCATCCGCCGACTGCGCGGCGACCGTGGCGGTAGCGCGCGGTTCGATCAGTGCGGTTGGCAGTTGCGGATCGAGCAGCGCGATGCGGGCAGCCGGCACGTTGGCCACGCGCGGCAGCAGCGCCGCGAAGGTCGCGCCGACGGCGCCACCGCCGACCACCAGCACGTCGACATCGGGCTGCAAACGCACTGCCGGCCGCGCCGCGGCGCTCATGGCGCGAGCGGCAGGCCGCGCGCCAGGCGCGGCGTGCGGCCGGCGAAACCCCAGCTGACGCGCGACAACGCCGCCTTGGCGGTCGGACTCAGGTCGAACAGCAGCAGACCCAGATCGCGCGCCATGCCGACGCCCGGCCGCGTGTCGCCGAACAGGCGCACCAGCCCGTCGGTGAAGCGCGTGACACCGGCGCGATCCTCGCTGCGCCGCGCGGCGAATTCCGCCAGCACGGCAGCAGCGCCGGCGTCGAAGCCCGCGGCGCCGGCCGCGTCAGTGCGCAGTGCCTGCTCCACCAGGACCTCTGCCAGGGTCGCCGCATCGCGCAGGCCGAGGTTGAAGCCCTGGCCCGCGACCGGGTGCAGCGACTGCGCGGCGTTGCCGATCAACACGAGCCGCGCCGCGCTGGCGCGCTCCGCGCGCAGCAGCCGTAGCGGATACGTCGCGCGCCGACCCACGCGCGTGAAGCGGCCGGCGCGCCAGCCGAAGCAGCGCTGCAGTTCGTCCAGGAAGCGCGCGTCGTCCCAGTCGAGCGCTTCGCGGGCCCGCTCCGGGGTCAGGGTCCAGACCACGCCCCAGTCGCCGCTGGCCAGCGGCAGCAGCGCCATCGGGCCCGACGGCGTGAAACGCTCATAGGCAACGTCCTGATGCGGCCGGTCGGGCGTCAGGTTCGCGATGACGGCTACCTGGCCATAGTCCTCGACGTCGGCATCGATGCCCGCCGCCGAACGCAGCAGCGACTGCGCACCGTCGGCCGCCACCACCAGCCGCGCGCGCAGCCGCGGCGGTACACCGGGCGCAGCGGACTCGAGCGCGAGCAGGCG
The DNA here is from genome assembly GCA_044340335.1 of Steroidobacteraceae bacterium. Taxonomy (GTDB): domain Bacteria; phylum Pseudomonadota; class Gammaproteobacteria; order Steroidobacterales; family Steroidobacteraceae; genus UBA964. The sequence goes on along the minus strand of JBIITU010000265.1, from coordinate 2,997 downwards.
CGCATCGCCGTCGAGCTCGCCGCCGCTGGCACGGGCCGGCATGCAGCACAACACCGCGCGCGCCTGTCCCAGTTGCGTCCACAGCGCGCGACCCAGCACGCGGTTGACAACCACATAGCCGAAGGCATCGATGCCCTGCTGCGCGGCATCGAGCCGCGCGAAGCCGAAGCGCCCCGCATCAGAGACATGGAGGCTGCGGATCGGTGCCGCCTCCGGCCGCACCTGCTGCCACACGCCGAGCGCCTCGAGGATCCGGCGCGAGCCGTTGCCGAGCGCCGTCGTGCGATCATCGAAGCTCGGCTGCGGCGCGGCAGCGGCGGGATCCACGCCTTCCACGAGCGCGACGCGCAGCGGCGCCTGCGCGAGCGCCAGCGCCAGGCTCGCGCCGACCATGCCGCCGCCGACGATCGCGACATCGACATCGACCGCGTCGGCGTCGCCGCTCATGCCGCAGCCATCAGCGCTTCGATCTCGTCAGGATGCTTCGGCACGCCGCCGGTCAGCACGAGGCGGCCATCGCGCGTGACGACGACGTCGTCTTCGATGCGGATGCCGATGCCCTGGAAGCCCTTCGGCACGCCGCGACTGCCGGGCGCGATGTACAGGCCAGGCTCGATCGTCAGCACCATGCCGGGCTCGAGCTCGCGCCAGACATCGCCGACCTTGTAATCGCCAACGTCGTGGACGTCCATGCCGAGCCAGTGCCCGGTCCGGTGCATGTAGAACTGCCGATAGGCCTGCGACTTGATCAGCGCCGGCACCCGGCCCTTCAGCAGCCCGAGGCGCACGAGGCCGGCGGTCAGCACGTGCACGGCGGCGTCGTGCGGCTCGTTCCAGTGGTTGCCGGGCTTGACCTTCGCGATGGCCGCGAGGTTCGCCTCCAGCACCACTTCGTAGAGCGCGCGCTGCTGCGGCGAGAATGCGCCATTGACCGGAAAGGTGCGCGTGATGTCGGACGCGTACTTCTGGTACTCGCAGCCGGCATCGATCAGCACGAGGTCGCCGTCCTGCAGCCGGGCGCGATTCTCGACGTAGTGCAGGATGCAGCCGTTGGCGCCCCCGCCGACGATGGGCTGGTAGGAGATATCGGCCTGCGCGCGATGGAACTCGTGCAGCAGTTCCGCCACCAGTTCGTACTCGTGCCGGCCCGGCCGGCAGAAGCGCATCGCGCGGACGTGTGCGCGCGCGGCGATGTCGGCAGATTCCTGCATCAGCGCCAGCTCGGCGCGGCTCTTGTAGAGCCGCATGTCGTGCAGGAAGTGCTCGAGCGCGACGATCTCGTGCGGCGGATGCCGGCCGTGGCGCGCCTGGGCACGCAGGCCGTTGACCCAACCCAGCACGCGCTGGTCGAACTCGTGGTTGACGCCCATCGTGTAGAACACGCGGGCACGGTTCTCCATGAGGCCCGGCAGGATGTCGTCGAGATCGCCGATCGGAAATGCATCGTCGGCGTCGAAGTCGCGCGTGGCGCCCTCCGGGCCCGCGCGATGGCCGTCCCAGGTCTCGCGCTCGGGATCGCGCTCACGGACGAACAGCAGGTACTCGCCGCCGCTGCGCCCTGGCACCAGCACCGCGACCGACTCGGGCTCGTCGAAGCCCGTCAGGTAGTGGTAGTCGCTGTCCTGGCGAAAGCCGTAATGGACGTCATTGTTGCGCGTCTTCGGCACCGCGGCCGGCAGGATGGCGATCGAGTCGCGCCCCATGATGCGCATCAGCTGCCGCCGGCGCCGGGCGTACTCTTCGCGGGTCAGCGGCTTGGACTTGGGCATGGCGGCAGACGCTCTCCGTCTCGTTGGAACTCAGTGCAACGCGCCATCGTCGGCAGAACCCACCGACTGCGCCCCGCGCCAGCGCTCGAACTCGTCGAACAGCAGCTGGGCGGCAACCCGCACGAACTCTGTCAGTTCGAACCAGGCCTCCTCGTTGGATTCCTCGCTCGCCTCGGTGTCGGCGGTGACCTGGGTCATGGCAGTGAGGTCGCGCACGACCTCGCCGGCCTCACGCGACATCTGCTCCGGACCCGGCAGCGGCCGCGAACCGAGGCCGTACAGGAAGCCCTGGCACCAGTGGCCGAGCGCTTCCGCCCGGGCCTCGATGCTGGTCTCGTCGTCCGGCAGCAGCGGGCGAAAGTCCATCTGGTCCGACACCAGCGCCGCGCGGGTTTCGTTGAAGACCTCACGCAACGCCACCAGGGCCTCATCGTCTGCGCGCCCTTCCGCGTACAGCTCGGCGCACCAGTCATCGAGGGTGAAATCGAGCGCCGCACACAGGGCGCCGGTCAAGGTACCGTGCGCCTCGGCTGCATCTGTCAAAGCGCGCGAATCTGCAAGTACTTTCTGCAGCTGGTCGAAATCTAGGTTCATTGGGGGCGGATTATGCCTCACGGACCGCTTCGGGATTGCCCTCGACGGGCCGCGGCCCTAACATTCCGGTCATGAGCGACGCCAGCCATAACAATTTCGAAATCGAACTCCGGCGCCTCGAAAAAACGGTCGACGAACTGCTCGCGCAGGTCGCGCAGCTGCGCGAAGAGAACCGGGCTTTGCGGCAGCGGCAGGACTCCCTTTCTTCAGAGCGTTCCAACCTGCTGCAGAAGAACGAACAGGTGCGCGCCCGCGTCGAGGCGATGATCGGCCGCCTCAAGATGCTGGAGCACAGCGCGTGAGCGAGGCCGACAAGGTCGCGCGTGTCACGGTCCGCATCCTCGACAAGGATTACGTCATCGCCTGCCCGCCCGAAGAGCGGGCCGAGCTGCTCGAATCGGTGGAAGTGCTCAACGGCAAGATGCGCGAGATCCGCGACTCGGGAAAGATCGTCGGCCTCGACCGCGTCGCGGTGATGGCCGCGCTGAACCTGACCCACGACATGCTGCGCCTGCGCAACCGCGACAAGCGCGTCGAGGGCGAGTTCCAGGGCCGGGTCCGCGCATTGCGCGAGCGCGTCGACACCACGCTGGCCCGCAACCAGCAGCTCGATCTCTGACCCGCCGCCGGGCTG
>JBIITU010000379.1:0-3509 GCA_044340335.1 Steroidobacteraceae bacterium | reverse complement strand
TGCTGCTCCGGCCCGCGCTCGCCCGTAGCGACAGCGGCAACCGCCGGATCGGCGCCCGGCTCGAGCGCGGCTGGCTCGCCAGCGGCAGGTTCGTTGGAGACCACGATCTTGAGTTCGGGCTTGCGCCTGGCCATGTCAGTCCGTCCTCAGATGCATTGCCCGGCGCACGTCGTCGAGCGTCGCACGCGCGGCTTCGCGCGCTTTCTCGGCGCCCTCGTTGAGGATATTGCCGACCGCCTCGGGATTCTCCTCGAATTCCTGCGCCCGCTTGCGCATGCCGCCGATTTCCTCGACGACCTTGTCGATCAACGGCTTCTTGCACTCGAGGCAACCGATCCCCGCCGTGCGGCAGCCCTGGTCGACCCAGGCGCGCGTCGCATCGTCGGAATAGATCTCGTGCAGGTTGAAGACCGGACATTTGCCCGGGTCGCCCGGATCGGTGCGGCGCACGCGCGCCGGATCGGTCTGCATCGTGCGCAGCTTCTGCGCGACGCTGTCCGGATCCTCGCGCAGGCCGATCGTATTGCCGTAGGACTTCGACATCTTGCGACCGTCGAGGCCCGGCAGCTTCGGCGTGCGGGTCAGCAACGCCTGCGGTTCCGGCAGGATCGAGACGCTGCCGCCCTCGAGGAAACCCAGCAGGCGCTCGCGATCAGCCACCGTGATGCGGGCATTACCCAGCACGATGTTGCGCGCCTTCTCCAGCGCCTGCTGGTCACCGGTCTCCTGGAACTGCTTGCGCAGTTGCTTGTAGAGCACGCTGTTCTTGCCGCCCAGTTGCTTGACCGCCTTCTCGGCCTTCTCTTCGAAGCCTTGCTCGCGGCCGTAGATATGGTTGAAGCGGCGCGCGATCTCGCGCGTGATCTCGACGTGCGCGACCTGATCCTCGCCGACGGGCACGTAATCCGGACGGTAGAGCAGGATGTCGGCCGACTGCAGCAGCGGATAGCCCAGAAACCCGTAGGTCGCCAGGTCGCGGTCCTTCAACTCTTCCTGCTGGTCCTTGTAGGTCGGCACGCGCTCGAGCCAACCGAGCGGCGTGATCATCGACAGCAGCAAATGCAGTTCGGCGTGCTCAGGCACGTGCGACTGGACGAACAGCGTCGCGACGCCCGGGTTCAGGCCGGCAGCCAGCCAGTCGATGACCATCTCATGGGTGTGCTCGGGAATGCGGCTCGTATCGTCATAGCCGGTGGTCAGCGCATGCCAGTCGGCGACGAAGAAAAAGCACTCGTGCTGGTACTGCAGATCGACCCAGTTGCGCAGCGCCCCGTGGTAGTTGCCAAGGTGCAACTGGCCCGTGGGTCGCATGCCCGACAAAACGCGCCCGGTTCTGACGACGGCGTTCATCGCGCGCCAGCTCCGGCGCTACAAAGCACTTCACTAGAATTAACTATCACAAGCATTTGTTTTTTATAGAAATCGCCTCGCCAAGCGAGTCGCGACAGCCCTCCCGCTGCGGAACGCGCCGCAGTATAGCGAACCTCAGGCCGACAGCCCGAAAGGCGCGACACTGCCGCGCCCCACGCGAGTGATGACCGGCGGGTTGGACACCATGTCGACGACTGTCGTCGGCTCGATGCCGCAGTGCCCCCCGTCGAGGATGGCGTCCAGTTCATGGTCGAGCCGTTCCCGGATCTGCTCGCCGTCGGTCAGCGGCAGGTCATCCCCCGGCAACATCAGGGTCGAGGTCATCAGCGGCTCACCCAGCTCCTGCAGCAACAATTGCGGTACCGGGTGATCCGGGATGCGCAGGCCGATGGTGCGGCGCTTCTCATGCTGCAAGCGTCGCGGCACCTCGCGGGTGGCGGGCAGCAGGAAGGTGTACGGCCCGGGCGTCGCGGCCTTCAGCATGCGAAATTGCCAAGTCTCGACCTTGGCATAGCGCGCGATCTCGGTCAGGTCGCGGCAAACCAGCGTGAAGTGGTGGTGCCGATCCGCCTTGCGGATCCGCCGGATGCGCTCGAGTGCGTCCTTGTCGCCGATATGACAGCCGAGCGCGTAGCAGGAGTCCGTTGGATAGGCGATCACACCGCCGGCGCGCACGATGTCCACCGCCTGCCGAATCATGCGGATCTGCGGACTCACGGGATGCAGCGGCAGGTACAGGGACAAGGGAACCTCGGAGTGGCGGCCGCAGTCCGAAAGGAGCGGCCCATCCGTTATGATACCGGGCTTGCGCCCCGCCACTCCCAGTCCTGATCCCGCGATGAATCCAGCAGACAGAATCGAACGGCTGCGGCACTGCCTTGCGACCCTCGAACCGACCGAGCTCGACCTGCGCGACGACAGCGCCCAGCACGCCGGCCACGCGGGCGCCCGTGAGGGGGGCCACTTCCACGTTCGGATCGTCTCGCGTAAGTTCGCGGGCCTCGCGCCGCTGGCGCGGCACCGGCTCGTGTATGCGGCGGTGGCCGAGCTGATGGGGCGCGATATCCACGCGTTGTCGATCGACGCCCACGTTAACTAGATTTTTTGTAGATATCCCTTCTAACTCATTGAGAAATAAGACATGAAGATTTCCAGAGTTCTGTGTGTCGGCGTCGCGCTGGGCCTTGTGGCCTGCCAGGGCGGCGGCAGTGCCGCTCCAGACGCTGCCAAGGATCCCGGCGCCGAGACGGTCGCCACGATCGATGGCAAGAGCATCTCGCGCAACCTGCTCGACTTCTACATCAAGGCTGCGAGCGGCGGCCGCGATCCCGCCGAGATCCCGGCCGAGCAGCGCAAGGAAGCCCTGGACTCCCTGCTGCGCGGCTTCGCGGTTGCGAACCAGGCCGGCAAGGACAAGGTTGACCAGGAGTCGGAAGTCTCGGCACAGCTCGAGCTGATGCGCCTCGAAGTGCTGCAGCGCGCGGTGCAGGCGAATTACCTGAAGGACAAGGCGCCGACGGAAGCGGAACTGCGCGCCGAATACGAAACCCAGATCGCACAGATGCCGAAGACCGAGTATCGCGCGCGTCACATCCTGGTCCAGACCGAGGAGTTCGCGAAGGTCGCGATCGACCGCATCAACAAGGGCGCGAAGTTCGACGACATCGCCCGCCGCGACTCGCTCGATGGCTCCAAGGAGCGCGGTGGCGACCTCGGCTGGTTCACGCCCCAGACCATGGTCAAGCCGTTTGCCGATGCCGTCATGGCGCTGAAGAAAGGCGAAATGACGCAGACGCCGGTGCAGAGCCAGTTCGGCTGGCATGTCATCAAGCTCGAAGACAGCCGCGACGTGCAGCCGCCACCGTTCGAGCAGGTCAAGGATCAGCTTGGCAACGTCGTGCTGGCGAAGAAGTTCAAGACCTACGCCGACGAACTGAAGAAGACGGCGAAGATCGAAAACAAGCTGTGATCGCTGGCCCCTGACCCGGCAGCGCCGGGCGGGCCTGGAACAGGGGGCGGATGCCGCGAGGCGCCGCCCCTTTTCTTTGGTGCCTACGATTCAGCCGCGGGCAGCGCGCCGTGCTCGAGGATCCGTTGCAGCGCGGCTTCATCGATGACCGGGACGCCCAGGTCCTGGG
>JBIITU010000264.1:0-4993 GCA_044340335.1 Steroidobacteraceae bacterium | reverse complement strand
TCGGTGAACTCGACGCCGCGGTCGCGCAACTGGTTGGCGAACTCGACGATCAGCACGCCGTTCTTGGCGGCGATGCCGATCAGCATGATCACCGCGATCTGGCTGAAGATGTTGATGCTCATGCCGTGCAGCTTGAGCCCGAACACCGCACCGAGCAGCGCAAGCGGAACGGTGACCATGATGATCGCCGGGTGCACGAAGCTCTCGAACTGTGCCGCGAGCACGAGGAACACGATGAGCACGGCGAACAGGAAGGTGAAGGTCAGCTGGTCGCCGGTGCGGACGAAGTCCCCGGATTCGCCGTCCCACATCAGGGCCGCACTCGGCGGCAGCTCGCGCTTGACGGTCTCTTCGAACCACTTCACCGCCTCGCCCATCGAATAGCCGGGCGCGAGATCGGCTTCCACTTCGACCGAGCGCAGCCGGTTGAAGCGGCTGAGCTCGGTCGCGCCCGTGGTCTCCGTCAGGCGCACCAGATTGGCGAGCGGCACCAGTTCGCCACTGCGCTCGGAGCGCACCTGCAGGTTGGTCAGGTCAGTGACCGTGGCGCGATCCTCGTCGCGACCCTGCAGGATGACGTTGTACTCGCGGCCGCGGTCGATGAACGTCGTGACGATGCGCGAACCGAGCACGGTCTCGAGCGTGCGGCCGACGTTCTGCAGCGATACGCCGAGATCCGCCGCGCGGTCGCGATCGATGGCGACGCGAATCTGCGGCTTGTTCTCTTTCCAGCTGTTGTCGACGCTGCGCAGCCCGGGATTCTGCTCGGCCAGCGCCGTCAACTTGGTGGCCCACTCGGCGAGCTGCACGTAGTCCGGGCCGCCCAGCACGGCCTGCACTGGTGAGCCGAAGCCGCCGCGCAGGCTGCCCGGCAGGATCGGCACCGCCCGCACGCCGGGCAGTTTCATCAGTTCGCCGCGCATCGAGTTGGCGATGTCCCGCGCGCTGCGCGTGCGTTCGGACCAGGGCGTCAGCACGATGATGACGCGCGCCGTGTTGGCCGCACCCGCGCCCTCGGGGCCGAAGCCGCCCGGCATGCGCAGCGTTGCGCGCTGGATGTCGCCCTGCGCCATTTCGCGCGCGACGATCTGCTCGACGCGCTGGCCGTACTCCTCGGTGTATTCGAAGCTCGCGCCCTCGGGGCCGGTCAGCGAGATGAAAATCCGGCCCTGGTCCGAGGACGGCGAGAACTCGGCCGGTATCGAGCGAAAGGTCAGGATCGCCACGGCCGACAGCACCACGACGCCGCCGACCGTCAGCCACGGCCGGCGGATCAGCGAACGCAGACGCCGGTCGTACCAGGCGGACAGGCGCTCGAAGAAGCGTTCGATGCGCTGCGCGAAGCCCGCATGCTGCGACCGATCCTCCTTCGGCAGTTTCGACGCCATCATCGGCGTCAGGGTCAAGGCGACGAACGCCGAGAACAACACCGCCGCCGCGAGCGTCAGGCCGAACTCGCGGAACAGCCGGCCGACGTCGCCGGGCAGGAAGCTGATCGGCACGAACACCGCCGCGAGCGTCAGTGTCGTTGCGATGACAGCGAAGCCGATTTCGCGGCTGCCGTTGACAGCCGCAGCGATGGGCGACTCGCCGAGCTCCGCGCGCCGATGCACGTTCTCGAGCACGACGATCGCATCGTCGACGACGAGGCCGATCGCCAGCACCAGGCCGAGCAGCGTCAGTACGTTGATCGAATAGCCGAGCGCATACATGACCATTGCGGCGGCGATCACCGAAACCGGGATCGTGACGGCCGGGATCAGCGTGCTGCGCAGCGTGCCGAGGAAGCCATAGATGACCAGCAGCACGCCACCGAACGCGAATACGATTGCGATCAGCACTTCGCGCAGTGCCGCTTCGATCGCGACGCCGTTGTCGACGTTGATCAGCAATGTTGCGCCGGGCGGCAACGACGGCTGGATGCGCTCGACCTCGGCGCGCACGCCGCGCACGATCTCGAGCACGTTGGCCTTCGACTGCGCCTCGATGCCGACGCCGACGCCGCTGATGCCGTCCGTGCGCAGCAGAGTGCGGTCGTTCTCCGCACCCAACGCGACCTCGGCCACCTCGCCGAGCCGCACGAGGTGGCCATCGGCGCCGCGCGCGATGACCAGCCGGCGGAAGTCTTCGACGGTGTCGAGACCGACTTCGGTGCGCAGCGAGAACTCGCGCTGCGTCGACTCGATGCGACCCGCCGGCAGCAGGACATTCTCGCGGCGCAGCGCGCCCTCGATGTCACCGACCGTCAGGCCGCGCGCGGCCAGTGACTGGCGGTTGATCCAGACCCGCATCGCCGCGCGACGCCCGCCGAACACGCTGACGCGCGCCACGCCGGGCACCACCGACAGGCGATCGACGATGTAGCGCTCGGCGTAGTCGGTGACTTCGAGCGGGGTCAGGCCCTCGGCCTTGAAGTTCAGGAACATCACCGACTCGGACATCCCGTCCTGTTTGGCGACCTGCGGCGGATCGGCTTCGGGTGGCAACGAGGCCAGCACGCGCGCGACGCGATCGCGGACATCATTCGCGGCATCGTCGATGTCGCGCGATGAATCGAATTCGATGCGGATGCTCGAGCGCTCGTCCGAGCTGTCGGACTCGAGCTTGACGATGCCATCGACGCCGCCGACCCGCTCTTCGATGGCCTGCGTGATCTTGTTCTCGACCACGGCGGCAGACGCGCCGCGGTACACGGTGTTGACCGAGACTACCGGCCGGCTGATGTCCGGATACTCGCGGATCTGCAGGCGCTCGAGCGAGACGAGGCCGAAGATGATGAGCAGCAGCGACAGCACCGTCGCGAAGACGGGGCGACGGATGCAGAACTCGGACAGCGTCATGAGCGGGCCGGCGGCGGGCCGCCCGGCGCAGCCGGCGCCGCGGCACCGGTTTCGATGACCGACGCGCCATCGCGCGCGCGGAACGTGCCGTCGACGATCACGCGCTCGCCATCGGCGAGGCCGGTCGTGATCGCGACGCTGCCTGGGCGACGCAGGCCAGTGGTGACTTCGCGCCGCAGCGCGCGGCCGTCGCTGACGACGAACACATAGTTGCGGCCTTCGTCGGGGACGAGCGCCTGCTCGGGCAGGACCAGCGTGGGCACGGCGCGCCCCTTCAGCTTGACGCTCATGAACATGCCCGGCCGCAACACGCCATCGGGGTTGGGCAGTTCGGCCCGCACCGCGATCGAGCGCGTGACCGGATCGACGCGCGAGCCCAGGGTGGCAATGCGCCCCTCGAACACGCGCTCGCCGAGGCCATCGACCCGCGCGGCCACGGGCAGACCGGTCGCGAGCTCGCCGATGAAACTCTGCGGCACCGTGAATTCGAGCTTGATCACCGAGCTGTCGTCGAGCGTGGTGATGATCGCACCGGCACTGACGAGACCACCGACGCTGACGCGCCGAAAGCCCGTGCGGCCCGCGAACGGCGCGCGGATCACCGTGTCGTCGAGCCGCGAGCGCGCCGCGGCGACGCGCGCCGCGGCCGTCGTCACCGCGGTCTGCAGCTGGTCGAGCTGCGCGCGTGACAACGCCTGCGTCAGTTCCAGATCCTGGCCGCGGCCCAACTGCCGACGCGCCTCGGCGAGGTTGGCTTCGGCTTCAGCCAGATCGGCTGCGGCCTGGGCGCGATCGAGCTGCACCAGCACCGCGCCCTTGGCGACGCGCTGCCCTTCGGCGAAGCGGATCGCCTCGATGCGATTCGACACTTTGGCGGTGATCTCGACCGATTCGTTCGCGAGCGCCGTGCCCACGGCTTCGATCTCGGCGCCAAGCAGCTCGCGCTGCGGCAACGTGGTCACGACGGCCAGCGGCGGACCACCCCCTGGCCCCGCAGACGGCCCGCCACGCGCCGGCGGCGCACTGTCGGCACAGGCTGCAAAGCCCAGCACGGCGGCGAGCAGACAAAGATGGGTCGATGCCCGGTGACGGGAGCCGGGCGCGGCAGACGTGGGATTCATGGTGGCGCGAGACTACCCCAGCGGCGGACGAGGCTGGTACAGCGCTTCGATCGGCCGATCGGGCATTCGTTCCCGCACGAACTGGAAAACATTGATGCCCGTGTCATACAGCGGTTCGGTGCCTTCAGCGGGGGCTTCGGTCGCAGCGCGCGACAGCCAGTTGTCGAGCTCGCCGATCAGCCCAGGGACGCGCGTGCGCGCAAACGCCTGAAATGCCCTGATCTGCGCTTCGGTCAAAGGCCTGTCGGTGAATACTGAACGCTCGAGACGTTTGTCGGCATCGCCGTCGCGCATGTTGAATTCAACCGTCGCGGCGAGGTCGGTCATGATGGTACCGAAATATTCGTACATGCCCGGTGTCATCGTCGACGGAAACACGAAGGTGCGCGTCACGATCTTGTAATGATCGGGACCCGCCGGCACGACCGCACCGCCGCCGATCAGCTCATCGAGCAGCCGACGCGGCGCAATGTCCCGGGTGACGCGGCGCGCAAGCGCCGTGAAGCTGCGGGCTGGCGTTTCGTCGAAGTCGAGATCGAGCGGCACGCCGTAGGGTCCGTTGAATGCCGGATTGGTGTGCCACTGCTGCACGATTTCGGCGAGCAGCACCGCGATGTTCGGCCCGCGCGGCCCGCTGCCAGCGGCGCTCTCGAGGATGCCCTCGACTTCGCGTTGCGGCAGTCCCGTTGTCAGCGCGATGCGCGGCACCGACTTGAGCTCCGGGCCGGCGCCAGCATCGCGCACGACGGTTTCGACAAACACGCGCTTGCCGACTTCGGCGAAGTCGTCCCAGTTGATGCCGGCACGCACCAGCATGCGCACGAGCGGCCGCAGGATGCGGGTGATGGCATCGAGCAGCGGTTGGTTCGCTTCAGTTTGCGGCATCGCGTATGTCCTCAGCGCACTGCAGCGGCAATCTCGGCCTGGATCGCGAGTGCGGCCGCCCGCGGATCAGCCGCATCACGGATCGGCCGGCCGACGACGATGTAATCGGCGCCCCAGGCAAAGGCCTGGGTCGGCGTAACGACACGG
>JBIITU010000343.1:0-3901 GCA_044340335.1 Steroidobacteraceae bacterium | reverse complement strand
CGACCGAGGACATCGCCGATGCCGCGGTATGGCTTGCCGGCGACGAGTGCTTCATGACGGGCCAGGTGTTGCAGATCAATGGCGGACTGACGCTGCGGCGCAATCCGACACCGAAAGAGATCAACACGAGCCTGCGGGAGCACGCGCCGGCCAAGACCTGATCCGCGATCGGGCTAGGTGTCGGTGTCGCGTCGAAAATACTCAGGCATGCCGCCGGGCCAGTCTTCGCCCCACATCTGGCGACCGCCGTCGACATGCAGCACTTCGCCCGTGACGTACTTGCCGGACGGCGCCGCGAGGTAGACCACCGCCTGTGCGATATCGAGCACGTCACCCAATCGCAGCAGCGGGTTCGAGAGGCGAAAGCTTTCCGCAACGGCGCGGTCGTACACGTTGAGTCCGCCACTGGCGATCGCGCCCGCTGCAACGCAGTTGACCCGGATGTTCGACGGCGCCCATTCGACGGCGACCGACTTGCTCAGATAGATGACGCCCGCGCGTGCCGCGCAGGTGTGGGCGATCTGTGGCATGCCACGTTCGACACCGGCGACGATGTTGACGATGGCCCCGGACTGCGCCGCGTCGCGCCAGTGGCGCGCGGCGCTCTGCATCATGTACCAGGTGCCGTTGAGATTCGTGTCGATGACGGCATTCCAGCCCTTGATGCTGAAGTCGATCGCTGCCTGCGGGTACTGACCGCCGGCGTTGTTGATCAGCACGTCGAGTCGACCGAAGTGCCGCACGACGTCTGTCATCAGCTGCGCGACCTGGGTTGGATCGCGAATCGTCATCGGACAGCAGAGGAGCTCACGGCCGAGATGCCGGCGGATGCCCGCGGCTGTGGCCTCGAGTTTCTCCGCGCGCCGCCCGCAGATGGCGACCTTGGCGCCCAGGCGCACCAGCACATAGGCCATCGCACGCCCGAAGCCACCGCCGCCGCCAGACAGCAGGATGACCTGATCCTTGAGCAGGTCGTCGCGGAACACCAGCGGGTCGAGCGCCAGCTGCTCGTCGGTTAGGCCCCACAATGGGGCAGCGTTGTGCATCGGACGTCCCCCCTCATCTGAGTAGCGGAGCGGTTTAGAGTCTAACCTTGGCTCAGCTCGAATCTGGTCAGTCGCCGCCGGTGGTTCCGCCAGGATTCTGCTCAGGCTTCAAGTGTGTTGAGAGGCCAGCGCGTCTCGCGCCGCCGCGACAGTCCGCGCCACATCGTCGGCGCTGGTGCTCCAGCCGCACACGCTCAACCGCATCACCCGCTCGCCGTTCCACAGGCCGCCGCTCACATAGGCCTCGCCGCTGGCATTGATTGCGGCGATCACGGCGTCGCTGATGTTGCTGCCATCGGCGGCGTCGAAGCGGATCAGCCCCTGGTTCATCGTCGGCCGGGCGATGCCGGTGGCTCCGGGCAGCGCGGCGATGCCGTCGTAAATCGCCGCCGCATGATCGCAGCAGCGATCGATCATCGCCGCCAGTCCATCGCGTCCCAACTCCAGCATCGCGGCCAGCGCGGGCAGGGCGCGCGCGCGCCTGGACCATTCGGGGGTGAAATCCATCGGGTCGCGAACGTCGCCGCCATTGGTCAGATAGGCCGCCGTCTGACGCATCGCCGCGCTGTGCGCCACCGGGTCGCGGGTGATCGCCATGCCGCAGTCGTAGGGCGTGTTGAGCCACTTGTGACCATCGGTGGCCCAGCTATCGGCGCGTTCCACTCCCGCGACCAGCGGGGCCATGCGCGGGCTGGCGTTGGTCCACAGTCCGAAGGCGCCGTCGACATGCACCCAGGCGCCGGCAGCCTGTGCGATAGGGCAGAGCCGCGCAAAATCGTCGCAGGCGCCGATGTTCAGGTCGCCTGCATTCAAAACCACGATCGTCGGTGCGCCTGGCGCCTCAGCGAGTGCCGCGGCGAGCGGTTCCACACCAACTTTCGCCACGCCACCGCCGCCCAGCGGCACGATGCAATCCGTGCCAAGCCCCAGCAGCCGCAGCGCCCGATCGACCGACGCATGGCGATGCGCGTTGGCAAGCACCCGGATCGGCGGCGCGCCGACGAGGCCGCGGCGTTCGACATCCCAGCCGACGCGCGCCAGCACGGCATGGCGAGCCGCCGCCAGCGCGGTCGCATGCGCCATCTGGCAACCGGTTACGAAGGCATAACTCGAATCCAGCGGCAGGCGCAGCGCTTCGAGCAAGAACTGTCCCGCCAATTCCTCCAGCACCGCACCGGCCGGGCTGGTCGAAGCGAGGACGACATTCTGGTCCCATGCCGAACACATGATGTCCGTGGCCAGCGCCGCTGGCAGCGCGCCACCCTTCACCCAGGCGAAGAAGCGTCCGCCGGCACTGCCCGTCAGGCCCGGTTCGGCAGCCGCTGCGATCGCGCGGACCACATCGGCCGCCGGAAGGCCATGGGCCGGAAAATGCGCCGGCAACGGCGAACGCATTTCGGCGGCCGTGCCCCGCGACTTGACCGGGCGGGTGGCCAGCGAGCCCAGGAAGCGCCGCGCTTCGGCAACAGCGATGTCGAGTGTGTCCATGGTGCCGTCATTATCCGTCAATCGCGCACTGGTCGTGTCGAGGTTGGGAGCACCCGAGCAGCATCCTGTCTTGCGGCTTGTAAACCGGCGTTGAGGGTTGACCAGCGTCCGGCGTCCAGTTTGGATCCCGCGAGAATGAGGCGAGCGCGGTCTTCATCGAGAAATCACCCGTGGATACTGCTTAGTCTTCCACGCCTGTCAGACCAAGATTCCGGTCAATCTCGAACGCCGTTTGACAAGCCAAGGCATGCAGATACAGCGTTGCGGCACAAATGACCGGATCCGCATCGCTTTCAACTCGGTAGTGCGGGTGGGAGGAATCCGCGGAGCGAGTCGGCCGTGCGCGATGCCAATAGGGCAGTAAAGCCCGGGTATCTCGCTGATCGGGCCGCCTGATCGAGGACGCCGAGTTTGCCATGCACGCAGCGGCTTTCTGCGTCATGGTTGTTGGCGTACGCGCCCATCAGGTTCTGAGATGAGCCGCGCCATAGGGGGTCGCTTGAATGCGGCGGGTCTGCTACGGATCCTGACTTTCCAGCACGCCTTTGATGTAAAGGTGTTGCACCAGCACGATGAGTACCACCATGGCAGGCGTCGCGAGCAGTACGCCCATCACGCCGAACAGGATGCCGAACATCACGGTGGCGGAAATGCCAAGCACGGGAGGCAGATCCACCGCCCAGCGCTGGATGAATGGCATCAGCACATTGCCTTCGATCTGCTGGATGGCAAACACCAGGATGACCACATACAGCGCGGTCTGGGGTCCCTGCATGAAGGCGAGCAACACCGCGAGCACGCCACCGACAATCGCTCCGATGTACGGAATGAAGGCGAGCAGGCCGGAGATTGCGCCCACCGCAAACGCCATGGGCACACCGAGCAGCCACAAGCCCAGTGCCGTGGCAGTGCCCACGAACAGCATCGAAACCGACTGGCCAAGCAGCCAGCGCGACAATGCGATCCAGCAGTCATCCAGCGCCTTGGCGTAGGCGGGCCTGGACGGCACCGGCAGCAGTCGCAACAGTCCATTCACGTAAACGCGGGGTGAAAGCGCGAGGTAGATGCCCATGACCACGACCAGCGCCGCATTGCCGAGAGCGCCGAATGTCATGCCCGCGACACCCGCTGCCTGCGTCATCATCGGGCCGATCTGCCGCGCGCCGTTCTCGAAGAAGTCGAGCACCACTCTGCCAAAGCGGCGATCGCTCAGCCAGTTGATCACCGCTTCGCGTGCGGCCGGCAATCCCTCGCGCAGCCGCTCGAACTGTTCGGCAAGCGGATCTCCCAGCAGCCAGATGCCGAGGGTCAAGAGCACGATCAGTATCAACAGCCCCGTCAACACCGACCAGCGCGGCGGACCGCGC
>JBIITU010000025.1:0-18787 GCA_044340335.1 Steroidobacteraceae bacterium | reverse complement strand
CTGAAGGGATCCGATGCGGGTGTCCTGCCACCAGGACACCCGCCGCCGCAATTTTCTTCTGTAGCGACTGCGGTATCCTCCCGGCTCCGAGCGAGGGGATACCGTGTCCGATCACAACATCGAATCGACGCTGCACGAGAATCGCCTGTTTGCGCCTGCGGCCGAGTTCACCGCGCGGGCGCGCCTGAAGCCCGCCGATGTGGCCCAGCTGCGCGCGCGAGCCGAGGCCGATTTCACCGGCTACTGGGCCGAGCATGCGCGCCGCGAACTCGTCTGGCACAAGCCGTTCAGCATCACGCTCGATGATTCGCAGGCGCCGAACTATCGCTGGTTCACCGACGGCGAGCTGAACGTCTCGGTCAACTGCCTCGACGTGCACCTCGACAAGTCCGGTCATCGCACGGCGATCATCTTCGAGGGGGAGCAGGGCGATCAGCGGCGGTTGTCCTACCGCGAGCTGCACGCCGACGTGTGCCGCTTCGCCAATGCGCTGAAGGCCGAGGGCATCGTCGCCGGCGACCGCGTCGTCATCTACCTGCCGATGGTGCCGGAGGCCGTGGTCGCGATGCATGCCTGCGCGCGCAGTGGTGCGATCCACTCCGTCGTGTTCGGCGGCTTCTCCGCAGTGTCGCTCAAGGACCGCATCGAGGATGCCGGCGCGAAGCTGCTGATCACCGCCGACGGCGGCCGTCGCGGCGGGCAGATCGTCGAGCTGAAGGCCGCCGCCGACAAGGCGCTGGCTGAGGGCTGTCGCACGATCGAACGCGTGCTGGTGCTGAAGCGCACTGCGCACGACGTGCCGATGACGGCCGGGCGCGATCGCTGGTGGCACGACGTCGTCGATGGGCAGGCCCCGACCTGCGAGCCGGTGCCTGTACACGCCGAGCACCCGCTGTTCCTGCTGTACACGTCGGGCTCCACCGGCAAGCCCAAGGGCATCCAGCACTCGAGCGCGGGCTATCTGCTCGGCGCGAAGCTGACGAGCCAGTGGGTGTTCGACCTGCGCGAAGACGACGTCTTCTGGTGCACGGCCGACGTCGGTTGGGTCACAGGTCACAGCTATGTGGCCTACGGTCCGCTCGCGGCAGGTGCGACGCTCGTGATGTACGAAGGCGCGCCGACTTATCCGGATGGCGGCCGCTTCTGGCGCATCTGCGAGCAGCTCGGCGTCACGATCTTCTACACCGCGCCAACCGCGATCCGCGCGCTGATGAAGCTCGGCGACGAGATTCCGGCGCAGTACGACCTGTCGAGGATCCGGCTGCTGGGTTCGGTCGGTGAGCCTATCAATCCGGAAGCGTGGATGTGGTATCACCGCGTGATCGGTCGCGGTCGCTGCCCCATCGTCGATACCTGGTGGCAGACGGAAACCGGCGCGATCATGATGACGCCGCTGCCGGGCGTGACAGCCACCAAGCCGGGCTCGTGCACGCTGCCCATCCCGGGCATCTTCGCCGACATCGTCGACGACGAAGGTCATGCCGTCACCACGCCGGATGCCGGCGGCTATCTCGTGATCCGCAAGCCCTGGCCGTCGATGCTGCGCACGATCTGGGGCGACAACGAGCGCTATCTCAAGACCTACTGGGAGAAGTTCCAGAACCGTTACTACGTCGCCGGCGACAGCGCGCATCGCGATGCGGATGGCTACTTCTGGATCATGGGCCGCATCGACGACGTGCTGAACGTCGCCGGGCACCGCCTCGGCACGATGGAAATCGAGTCGGCGCTGGTCGCGCATCCGCGCGTCGCCGAGGCGGCAGTTGTCGGCCGGCAGCACGAGATCAAGGGCGAGTCCGTGTTCGCGTTCGTGGTCTGCAAGGGCGCGCGGCCCGACGGCGACACGACTGCGCTGGTCGCCGAACTGCGCGCCACCGTCACCGAGCAGCTGGGCGCGATCGCCAAGCCCGACGACATCCGCTTCGCCGACAACCTGCCGAAGACGCGTTCCGGCAAGATCATGCGCCGGCTGCTGCGCGCGATCGCGCGCGGCGAGCCGATCACGCAGGACATCTCGACGCTCGAGAACCCGGCGATCATCGACCAGCTGCGCGGTGTCGAGACTGCGCCGAAGGGCCACCGATGAGCATCGCGATCGACGAGTTCATTGCCGCGGCGCGCAGCGTCAATCCTGCCGCGGATATCGGTGCCTGCAAGGTGCGCACGTTTGGCGGTTCGCCAGCGATGGCCAACATCATCATCCCGCTGATCCTGACGGGCCAGAAAACCGGCACGTTCGCGATGCTGAGCGAGTTCGAGGCGAACCCCGCTGCGACGCCGCAGGTCGGTGACGATTACGTCGTGACCTGGTTCGAGGGTCCGCCGGCGCTGCTGTACCGCGTGACCGCAGTCGAGATCGTGCCCTTCGAAGGCATCAACCACGAACACGTGCAGGTCGAGGGCCCCGGCGCGCGGAGCGTCGACGCGTGGCGCAAGATCCACTGGGAATACTGGGGCGGCATGCTCCGCCGCCAGGGGCGCGAACCGAGCATGGGCATGCCGGTCGTGTTTCACCGCTTCGAGGTGCTGTACCCGTTGTTCCCGAAGAACTGATCGCGCGCGGAGATCGCCGTGTCGGGAAAGTCGCTGAACAGGCCATCTATGCCGAGTGCGTAGAACTGCGCGTACTCGCGCAGCGGGTCGCCGTCGTAATCGGCGGCCAGCATCGCGGCCTCGTTGCGGAACGTCCAGGTGTGCACCGCGAGCCCGGCTTGCTTCGCGCGCGCCACGAACCCCGACTCCGGCACGAGACGGTTGGCGGGGTCGACCCCGACCAGATAACGCTTCCACGGCGCGATGACATCGGCGTACTGTGCGATCGTCGCGAAGCTGGCCGCGGTGTCGTAGTCCTGCGGCAACTCGCCCTGCGGATACAGCGTGCAGCTGCCGTCGCTGCGCCAGCGCGCTGCGGGCCGCGGTTTGCCGTCTGGCATCAGGCCATCGGCATCGATCAGCTGCACGAGCCGCAGGTCGGTCCGCGAGCGCAGCCAGCGCAGGTTGCCCGCTTCGAACGACTGCAGGAACACCGGGTCGGTGCGTTGCGTCCAGCCGGCGCCGCGCAGGGCGGCGAGCATCGGCTCCTCGAGCGGCAGGCCGCGCTCGCAGTGCCAGGTGGGATGCTTGGTTTCCGGATAAACGCCGATGACCCGCCCGCGTGCGCGGCCTTCACGCTGCGCGAGTTCGATGACTTCCTCGAAAGTCGGAATCAGGAACTGGCCGTTGTACTGCTGCGGGCGTTCCGGGCGTGCCTGCACGGCGCGCAGCGTGCGCAGCTCGGCGAGCGTGAAATCCACCGTGAACCAGCCGTCTTCGTCGCGGCCGTCGACGTTGTAAGTCCGACGGCGGTCGGCGAATTCCGGCCGCGTCGCGACATCGGTCGTCGCCGTGATGTTGGGTTCATGGCGTGCGACCAGGCGGCCGTCACGCGTCGCGACGAGGTCCGGTTCGATGATGTCCGCGCCCTGCTCGATGCCGAGCCGATAGGCTTCGAGCGTGTGCTCAGGCAAGTAGCCGGACGCGCCACGGTGTGCGATGACGAGCGGCAGGGTCATCGGTGTGGCACAGCCTCCGAGCACGGCGAGACAGGCAAGCAGCAGGACATGGCGCATGATCGCATTGGACCATGGCGATGCGACAGTCGTGCTACAGCAGCGGCTTGCTGAGCACTTCGAATTCGAGGTCCGGGCGCTTCGGCAGGCCGAAGCGCGGGTCGTGGTAGGGGAAGGGGCGGCGTTCACCGGTGCGCCGATAGCCGCGACGTTCATACCAGGCCAGCAGTTCGGTGCGCTGCAGGATCACGGTCATCTGCATCTCGCGCGTGCCGAAGCGCGAGACGGCGTAGCGTTCCGCGGCCGCAAGCACCCGACGCCCGAGGCCGCCGGCCTGCGACGTCGGGCGAATCGTCAGCATGCCGAGGTAGCAGTTCGCGCCGCTTGGTTCGAGTTCGACGCAGGCGGCGAGGCCGGCGGCATCTTCGTGCAGCAGCACGACCGCGCCGCCGTCGACTGCGCCGCGCGCGATCAGTGCGCGCAGGCCGTCGACATCGACACGCTGGCCGCCCAGCAGGTCTGCCTCGGTGGTCCAGCCGGCGCGGCTGCTGTCGCCGCGGTAGGCGCTGTTGACCAGCGCCTCGAGCGCCGGCGCATCGGCAGCGGTGGCGCAACGCACGTCGAGCGGCGCGTCGCGGGTGCCTGCGGCGGGGTTCACGGCCGAGCGCAGCCCGTCAGCCGAGCGGCGGCCGGCCGCGCGTCGCGGCTATCTGCTGCATGCCGATGCGCAGCTCGAGGCGCCGCTTGAACTCGGCCTCGCCGAACGCCCGCTGCGCGAGCACGTTCATCGGATCGGTGCGATAGCCCATTTCGCGGACATAGTAGTCGTAGTGCTGCTGCGCCGGTCGTTCCGCAGGCGGCAGCGGATGGCGCTCCGCTTCGTCTAGCCAGTCGAACCAGCGGCCGACGAAGCCCTGCAGGTAACGCTCGCAGACGTCGATGTTGGCATCGTTCAGTTCGCCCATGATGCTGGTGCAGACCGGCGACATCAGGCCGCGGAGGTAAGTGCCGTGGCTCCAGTTCCAGGTGAAATCCGGATGGCCGCGCAGCTTGATCGCGTCCATGTTCGCCGGCTCGTAGTACTTGTTGACGTAGTCGATGTCCATGCGCAGGTCGACGCGCGGCGTGTAATCGGCATAGAAAAACAGCTTCGGCACGGTGCCGAAGATGATCACGAGATGCGGCACGCGGTTCTGCTGCGACAGGTACACCGTCGCATTCATGTCGAGGATGCTGGCCTTGCGGTTGCCGAGCCAGGAGTGCACGAGCCAGTCGACCTGCGGTCCGCTCCAGGCGTTGAACGAACCCTCCATCGACTTGTCGAGCGAGGTGAAGTACTCCTCGCCGTCCGTGGACGGATGCTTGACCACCGGGAAGCGCGCCTTGACGCGCTCGACGATGCCGGAGTGGATGCCCCAGCAGCGCTGCCAGGCGTGGCTGACATCCACGTTGGGCTGTTCTGCCAGGAACTCGGTGATGGTCTTGATGTCTAGTTTGGTCGTCGCGGTCATGGTCTTCTCGCCTCCCCCGTGTCCTCGCCTGCAACTTAGGACCTGCGGCGGGGCGGCGCACCGATGGCCTGATTGCTGCCCGAGACGCGGACGGGTCGCACCGGCAGGGGCGGCTTTGCTACGCTCACGGCCCGATCACGCACCAGGAGGGTTTGCGATGTCAGCATCCAACGTGAGATTCCGCCGCACGGCGCGCGGCAGCGCCGTGTTTGCAGCGCTGCTCGGCGCTACGGCCGCGATGTTGCCGGCCACGGCGCAGGAAGCGCCTGCCATGCCGGCTGCGACGACGACCGGCGATGCGGTACTGGCTGGCGTCGTTGCCGGCGAGTGGCGCAGCGCTGCCCACAAATCGCGCGACGAGTCGCGCAAACCGCAGGCCGTGCTCGAGTTCTGGGGCCTCAAGCCCGGCATGAGCATCCTCGAAGTTCAACCGGGCGAAGGCTGGTGGACGCAGATCCTCGCGCCCTACGCGGCTCGCACGGGCGGGCGCTACTCGGCGACTGCCCCCGACATCCTGAATCCCACGCTGAGCGAGGCGGCGCGCGTCGCGCGGCAGCAGTTCGAACTGCGGTTCTACAACCCGGCGATCTACGGCCGCGTCGAGCTCGTCAACTGGGGGCCGACGGCCACGCCGCTGGCGGCCGAGCAATACGACTTCATCCTCGTGTCGCGTTCTGTGCACGGCTGGATGCGCGCCGAGGGCGCCAGCGAGCGCAACTTCGGCCAGCTTGCACGCGCGCTGAAGCCCGGCGGCGTGCTCGCCATCGAGCAGCACCGCGCGAACCCGGGCGTGCAGGATCCGAAAGCCGCCAGCGGCTACGTGACCGAGCAGCACGTGATCCAGCTCGCCGAAAAGGCGGGGCTCAAGCTCGCCGGCCGCTCCGAGATCAACGCGAACCCGAAGGACACGAAGGACCATCCGTTCGGCGTCTGGACCCTGCCGCCCATCCGGCAGAGCGTGCCGATGGGATCCAAGGAGCCCCCGGCTGCCGACTTCGATCGCGCCAAATACGACGCGATCGGCGAGTCGGACCGCATGACGCTGCGCTTCGTCAAGGGCGCGTGAGCTAGGGGTAATCCCTGATCCAGCATTCGCTGGCCCTGCCGTTATCGGTGCATCCGCACCGGTAACGGAGGGGCCATGAGCGTGTTCGACTGGGATCCTGTCAAATTCGATGTCGGCGTCGCGAAGATGAACGCCGACCACAAGGTACTGATCGACCTGATGAACGCGCTGCATGCGCGCAATGCGGCTGGTGCCACGAAGCCCGAGTTGCAGGGCCTGATCGACCGGCTCGCCACCGCGACGCAGCGGCACTTCACGGCCGAAGAGGCCTACATGGAGTCACTGGCTTTCCCCGGCCTGCGTGCGCACAAGCTCATCCACCAGAAGCTCCTCGCTGACTTCGGCCGCCACGCGGCGCAGTTTGCGGCGGGGTCGGGCCAGCTCGAGAAAGGCTTCTTCGACTTCCTGTCGTTGTGGCTGCGCTCGCACATCTGCCATCTGGACACCCAGTACGGTCAACTCGCCAGGCAGAGACAGGCTGGCTAGACTGCCTCCTGGCCGCATTGGCCAAGGGGGATAGATGATCGATCGCAGGGGGTTTCTCGTCGCGGCGACGGCTGCGGCGGCGGCGCCGCTCGTGGCATCGTGTTCGCGTAACGAAGCGCCACCACAGCGTCCGCCCGGCGTTCCGGTCAGTGCTTTCGGCGCGGAATCCACCGCCGAGGAAGTGACTGCCGGCATCGATCTCAGCGGCCGCACGGCGCTGATCACCGGCGCAACGTCCGGGCTCGGGCTCGAAACGCTGCGCGTGCTGTCGCTGCGCGGCGCGCATGTCATCGTCACCGGACGCACGCTCGAGAAGGCGCGCGAAGCCTGCGCGACCGTGCCGGGCCGCACGACGCCCGTTGCGCTCGAGCTCGAGCGCTGGGATTCCGTGGCGGCAGCAGCCGAGCAGGTGCGGGCGCTCGGCACGCCGATCGACATGCTGATCTGCAACGCCGGCATCATGGCGCTGCCGCAGCTCGAGCAGGTCTACGGGCTCGAGAAGCAGTTCGTCGTCAATCATCTCGGGCACTTCATCCTCGTCAACCGGCTGCTCGACCAGGTGCGCGCCGCGCCGCAGGGTCGCGTGGTCGCGGTCTCCAGCATGGGTTATCGCTGGGCGCCGGCCGGCGGCATCGAATTCGACAATCTGTCGGGCGAGCGTGGCTATGAGCCCAACAAGATGTACGGCCAATCGAAGCTGGCCAACATGCTGATGGTGCTCGGCCTGGCCGAGCGGCTCGCGGGCACGACGACGACGGCGAACGCCGTGCATCCGGGTGTCATCAACACCAATCTCGGCCGGCATTTCGAAGCCTGGAAGCGCGTTGCGGCATCGTTGATCGGCTGGACGTTCATGAAGTCGGTCGAGGCCGGCGCCGCGACGACCTGCTATGTCGCGACCGCGCCTGCGCTCGCCGGCACCAGCGGGCAGTATTTCGAGGACTGCAATCCGGTGGTCCCGCAGGCCGGCAAACACATGGATGATCGCGAACTCGCAGCGCGGCTGTGGGCGCGATCCGAAGAATTGACGCGGGAGTATCTGGGATGACGATGGCTGTCGGCGCGAAGTCGAAACACTGGCTGGTCGGATTGTGCGCGTTGCTGTTGGCGCCCTGTGCGCTTGCGGCGGCGGCGGCAGACGCGGGCGCGCAGGCGCAGCAGGCTTACCTGTCGGGCAACAGCGCCGAGATCAGCCGGCTCGTGCGTGAGACCGCTGCCTGGGACAAGTCTGCGGACGCGGATGAACTCTATGCACGCGCATTCGTGCAGTTTCGAGCGCTGCAGTTCGCGCTCGTTGCAAAGAACAAGTCGCTCGCGGAGCAAAGCGGCGAGGCGTGCGTCGCAGCGCTCGATGCCGCCATCAAGCGCCAGCCACGTTTTGCCGAGGCGTTCGCGCTGCAGTCGGCCTGCTATGGCTACATGGCCAATCTCGGAGGCTTCGGTGCGATCCGCAACGGCTCACGCAGCGGCAAGAGCATCGAGTCGGCGTTGCTGCTCGACATGAAAAGCCCGCGCGTGATCATGATCGACGGCTTCGGGCTGTACTTCCGGCCAAAGTTCGTCGGTGGCGACGAGGCCAAAGGTTGCACCCGCTTTCGCGAGGCGGCGGCCGCATTCGATGCGGGCGCGCACCGCGGCGGACCTGCAGGCATCGCCTGGGGTCACGCGGAAGCGCACTACTGGGTCGGACGTTGCGCGCAGGGCGAAGGCGATGCCGCCGCCGCAAAGCGCGCGTTCGCGCGGTCTCTGGAACTTGCGCCCAACTTTGCCGCGGCGAAGCAACGCGCCGGCGCCTGAGCTGCGCGCACGGCTGGCACCGGCGGGCCAGTTCAGAAAATGCCGGCCGCAAGGCCGGCCGCCAACGTCGCACCGAGTTCCCGCGCGCTGGCCATGACAGCCGCATCCGGTTCACCGACGACGATCAGCGGCGGCGCGACCCAGTTCCACCGATATCCCAAGACGATCCGCTCGACGGCGCTGACCGTGCCGCGACCATCGTTGCCGGCACTGACGAACAGCGCGACCGGCAAGGCGTCCTTGCGTCCCTCGGCCGGGTAGAACGTGCGATCGAAGAAGTCCTTCAGCGCGCCCGACATGTAGCCGAAGTGCTCGGGCGTCCCCATGATCAGGCCATCGCACCAGAGCAGGTCATCGAGCTGCGCCTCGAGTGCCGGTCGCAGCCGCAGTTCCACCGGCGCATCGATCGAGCGGATGCCATCGACGACGGCGGCGCGCAGCGCTTCGGTGCGCCCGCCCGGGCGCCCGCCCCAGACCAGCAGTATTCGCTTTGCCCCGACGCCCGTCGCAGTATCCATGCGACGAGCATAGGGGGCGGCGGCTCAGGCGGCGAGCCCCGGCTCCACGGCGGCGTGGCCGGCGGTGTAGGTGCTGTAGACGAACACCGGAATGCCGAGCGCACCCAGATGATGTGCGATCAGCGGCTGCACGTCCTTCCAGTCGAGGCCGCCCACGCCGGTGGCGAGACGCGGCAACGCGAGACTCGTGACTTTCTCCGCGGCCGCGAACTTGCTCAGCTCGCGCAGCGCGTGGCCAACGTGCGTCAGTGTCGCGCGACCCGGGCGGTCGCCGTGCCCCGCGCCCGCCTCCTGCGTGAACAGATTGACGATGCGCTTGCCATCGGCGCCCATCCACGCCCAGAGCGTGCCGGGATGCGGTGACGTCGTCTTCTCGAAGTGGCGGAAGTCCTTGTACATCGCCGGCCAGCGCTCGCGCAGCGAAAGCGCGAGGCCTTGCGCGAAGTGGTCGTTGGGGCTGACACCGTGCGCCAGGGTCTGGGCACGGCTCAGCAGGATGTCGCCGTTCACTTCATGGATCATGATGCAGTCGCTCCTGGTTGCAGCCGCCATTGCAGCACCCCGTCGCGTGGCGGCCCATACGCAGAGTCCGTAAACGTGGACGGAAAGCGCAGCACCGCGGCGCGCGTGCCGTCGCGCGGCGATACTGGCTCCCCATGAGCGGTGCGCGCACAGTGGGTCGGGTCGCCAGGTCATCTGCGGCTGTCGCGGCATTGCTGCTGCTGAACGGGATGCGCGCGGTCGCAGCCCAGGGCGAAATCCCGGCTGAGCCCGTGGAAATGGCGGCTCGGCTCAGCGTCAAATCCGTCGACATCGTCCGCTTCGATGCGCCGCCACGCATCGATGGCAGGCTCGATGAGCCGCAGTGGGCGAACGCGGTGCGCATCACCGACTTCGAGCAATGGTCGCCAGGCAACGGTGCGCCGCCGACCGAGCCGACCGCATTCCTGCTCGCCATCGACAACGACCACCTGTATATCGGCGCGGAGTTCGCGGATTCGGATCCCGCCGGAATCAAGCGCGCCCAGCTCGTGCAGGGCCAGGCCGTCTTCAACGATGACTACGTGCAGTTCTTCATCGATCCCTACAACAACAAACGCACCGGCTACATCTTCTATGTGAACCCCAACGGCGTGCAGCGCGATGGGCTCGCGCTCGGCGGGTTGTCCTACAACATGGATTGGGATGGCATCTGGGATGCCGCGGCCGAGGTGACCGGCCAGGGCTGGACCGCCGAGATCGCCATTCCGTTCAAGACGCTGTCGTTCGATCCTCGCAACGACGTCTGGGGGATCAACCTGCTGCGTTCGATCCGCCGCAAACGCGAAGAGCTCGCGTGGTCGCAGCGCGACCGGCGCATCACCATGGACACGACGGGCGAGATTCGCGGCATGCGCGGCCTTGCGCAGGGCAGCGGCGTGGATATCGTTCCGTCGCTCGCGCTGACCCAGCGCGATCAGATCGCCATCGGCCAGACGAGCTTCGTGCCGAAGCCGTCACTCGATGCGTTCTGGCGCGTCACGCCGGCGTTGACTGCCGCGCTGACGGTGAACACGGATTTCTCTGCCACGGAAGTCGACGATCGGCAGGTCAACCTCACTCGCTTCTCGCTGTTCTTCCCGGAGAAGCGCGACTTCTTCCTCGAGGGGGCCGAGCTGTTCGAGTTCGGCGGACTGGCACAGAACGGTCGGCCGTTCTTTTCGCGCACGATCGGCCTGTCGGCCGGTGGTCAGCCCATCGATCTGGATGCGGGCTTCAAGTTGACCGGCAGCGTCGGGCGCTATTCGGTCGGTGCGCTGGCGGTGCGGCAGGAGGCCAACGGTGCCGTGCCGGAACGCGACTTGTTCGTCGGTCGCGCCTTCGTGAGCCTGTTCGAGCAATCGACGCTGGGCATGATCGTCACCTCGGGCGACCCGATCGCGGATCGCGACGCAAGCCTCGTGGGTGTGGACCTGAACCTGCGCGACCAGCAATGGCTGGATGGTTCGGCGGTGGAAGGGCGGCTCTGGGCGCAGCAGTCGCGCACGGCCGGTGTTGACGATGCGAACGGTGCCTGGGGTGCGTTCCTCGCTTACCCGAACGACCGGATCGACGCGTCGCTGGCGTATACCCGCATCGAGCGCAACTTCAGGCCCGCGCTTGGTTTCGTCAACCGGCGCGGCATACGGCAGGTCGATGCGGTCAGCAAGTATCGCCACCGTTTCGAGAACGGCGGCGGCTGGTTTCGCAGCTGGCTGGGCGCCGCCAGTTTCACCCACATCGACAACGACGCCGGCGAACTCGAGTCGCGCGCGCTGGTGCTGACGCCGTTTACGCTGGACACCCAGCCGGGCGACCAGATTTCGCTGGACGTCGCGCGGTACACCGAGGTTCTGCCGAGGCCCTTCCAGTTGCCGGGCGGAATCGCGGTGGCTGTCGGGCGCTATGACTACGAGCGCATGCGCTTCTATGGCAGCACCGCAGGCTTTCGCGAGCTCGCGGCCACGTTCGACATCGAGTACGGCGACTTCTACGACGGTCGCCGCCGCGATCATCGACTGGGTTTGCAGTGGCGCCCCAACCGGCATCTGTTCATGTCGGCGCAGTACCAGACCAATGCCATCGATCTGCCCGGCCGCTCCTTCACGACGCGTGTCTACTCGCTGACGGGCAATGTCGCCTTCAACGTCCGCTGGGCCTGGCTCAACGTCGTGCAGTACGACAACATTTCGCGACGCATGGGACTCAACAGCCGCTTGCGCTGGTTGCCGCGGCAGGGACAGGTGGCGTACTTCGTCGTGAACTACGACTGGCGCGAAGATGCCTTCGGCAACTTCCAGCCGTTTCTCGCGGAGACCACGGCCAAGTTTGGCTACACGCTGCGGTTCTAGGTCGCTTCGCCGCGCAGCACGCGCGCGAGGTATTGCGGCGCGATCAGGTGGCAATAGCGCGTGCCCTTGAATTGCGGCGGCGCCTTCGCGAGTGCCGGATCCAGCCAGTCGTTGCGCATCGCCTTGGAATGAATGTGCAGCGCACCGTCGCTGCTGATCGTCGTCAGCGCGAAGGGCGCGAGCCACACCGGCCCATCCGTGGTGCGCACTTCCTGTTCAAACACGACCTGCGTGCCGCGCGCGAAACGCAGCCGCCGCCGCTCGGCAGCGCTCATCGCGGCGAGCACGCTGTCGAGGGTGGCGCGGTTGATGTCCGCGCACTGGCCTTCGCCGGTCGTCTGGTCGGCGCCGTACTCGGTCGCGATGTGATCCGAGGTTTTCATCTTGCAGGAGATCATCTTCGGCTGAGCGCGGGCTTCGTCATCGAACCAGATGTACTGCTCGGTGCGCAGCGGCCGCACGCCGGGCTTCGACTTCACGAACGCCTCGTAATCCGTGTGCAGCGTGTTCTCGGATCGCAGCGCCGTGCCGGAGATGCGTTGCTGCGCAGCGATGCAGAATCCGCTCAGGTCGAGGGTCTGCAACGCTGCCGTACCCGGCTGCGGCACCGTGGCGCAAGCCGAGGCGGCGATGGCCAGCAGGATTCCCAGGCCGCAGCGGCCGGGGCGCCAATCAAAAGAATTCAGGGCACGCATGGGTCGATCCTAGCGCGGAAGCGCCCGTGTCGCTGACGGCGACCCTGTTCGGCTACAGTGCGGCCAGGCTGCACTGCAGCTCACTGGGTGGACGCTGCGGTCGATTCCCGACGGCCCCGCGAGCCACTGAGGCATTAAGTACCTGATGTCCAACTCCACACCCTCCCAGCGTCTCGGTCCCATCGAACTCATGCCCGGCGTGACCCGCCGGCATGCGTACTGCTACCTGTGGGCCGCGTTCGTCAGCATCGGCATCTTCACCTACATCACGACGCTGCAGCCGTTCGTGCTCGAGGTGTACATCGGCATCCCGCCCGGCGAGCGCGGCACGGTGTCGGGCAACCTGCAGTTCTGGCAGGAGATCGTCGTCATCGCGACGGTGGGCTTGATCGGCGCCTGGTCCGACCGCGCGGGGCGCCGCATCGTCTACGTGTTCGGCTTTCTCGTCACGGGCGTCGCCTATGCGGCCTATCCGTTCGCCGACGACTCGACGCAGCTGATGATCTACCGGCTGATCTTCGGTGTCGGCGTCGCGGCGCTCGGCGGCATGCTCGCCACCGTGCTCGCCGATTACCCTGTCGATCGCGATCGCGGCAAGATGACCGGACTGTCGTTCTTCCTGAACGCCGTCGGCGCGTTGATATTCTTCGTCGTGTTGTCGCGCCTGCCGTCGATGTTCCAGGCTGCGGGTCTCAGCGAGGTCTGGTCCGGCCGCGCATCGTATCTGTTTGCAGCCGGTGTGTGTCTGGTCAGCGCGGTCGTCATGCTCGGCCTCAAGCCCGGCCGCCCCGACCAGGTGGCCGAGCGCGTGCCGGTGTTCACGCTGCTGCGCCAGGGACTGGGCGCAGCGCGCAGTCCGCGCATTGCGCTGGCCTATGCGTGCTCGTTCGCGGCGCGCGCCGATCTCGTCATCGTCGCGCTGTTCCTGTCGCTGTGGGTGCAGATCGCCGCCAGCGCCGACGGCTACTCTGCGGCCGAGTCCGCGGCGAAGCAGGGCGCGCTGTTCGGCGTGGTGCAGGGCATGGCGATGCTCTGGGCGCCGTTCTTCGGCTGGCTCGCCGACAAGATCGATCGCGTCTCGCTGGTCATCATCGCCATCGTGCTGTCGATCGTCGGCTACGGCTGGATGGGCCTGATTCCCGACCCCGCGCAACCGATCGCGTTCGCGGCCGGCGCCATGCTCGGCATCGGCCAGGCCAGCGGCATCCTCGCCTCGCAGGTACTGATCGGCCAGGAAGCGCCGGGTGCGATCCGGGGCGCGGTCATCGGCATGGTCGGGTTCTTCGGCGCACTGGGCATCCTCGCGATCTCGAAGTTCGGCGGCTGGGCGTTCGATGCCTGGATGCCGGGTGGACCGTTCGTGATCATGGCGGCTGCCAATGCAGTGCTGCTCGTGTTCGCGATCTGGGTGCGCATTGCCGTGCCGCGCAGCACCGCTGGGGATGCGGTCGCCTGAACCGCAGGCGCCGGGCGATATGAGGCGCGAATTCGAGCCGATATCGCACTGGCATCGCTTTGTCTGTACCGTTGAGCCCATGAAACCGGTTCGTAGCTGGCTGCTGCTGTGCGCACTCCTGGTCGCTGCGCCGACCTATGCCGATGCGCAACTCGCGGCTACCGGTGCCGCCGAGCCGCTGCGCGCCTCGATGTTGCTGGAGGCTGATCCGGCGGCTGTCGCGCCCGTCGTCGCCGGTCAGCGCGATGCGCAGTTCGTGCCCTTCTCGCTGTACGACGCGCGGCGCAGTCGTGCCGCATTCTGGCTGCGTGCCGACGTATCGACCGAGATGCTGACCGTCCGGCGCGGCAGGCATTTTTCGCTCGAGGTGTTCACCGCCGGCGATGCGGCGCAGCCCCTCCCGCTGGCGACACAGCGTTCGACGTTTCGCGGCACCGTCGAGGACGGTTTCTACATCGGTGCGGCGGGCGCAGGTTCCCGCACGGTGTATCTGCGCGTGCTGACGAACGGCACCGGCGCCGAGCAGTTGGAGTTGCGCCAGGGTCGGATCGCGTCGGCGGTGAAGGCCGCGCTCGTCGATGAACGCGTCGTCGCAGCCACGTTCGCAACACTGATGGCGATGGCCATTGCGGCGTTGCTGATCTGGTTCATCGTGCCCGAGCGCTTGTTCCTGCTGTACGCCTCGCTGTTCTCGCTGCAGGCGCTCTACATTGCCTACCTGTCCGGGCCTGGCTTCGACTGGCCGGTGCTGTCGTTGGCGTCTGCGCTGCGGGAGAACACCTGGAACGTCACGGCCGCGGTCAGTGGCTGGGCTGCCTGCCTGTTCGTCCGGGAAATCGCGGATCTGCGGCGCTATTCGCCGCGGGTGTATGCGGCCTTCGGCTGGTTGGCATGGGCATTCCTCGCACTCGCCGCATCGAACGGCATCGTGCCCTGGCTCGGCGGTGCCCTGATCGCCGATATCGGCAACCTGATGTTCCTCGGTGCGGCCGTGTTCACGGTCGTGGTCTCGTTCCTCGCCTGGCGACGCGGCAATCGAGCGGCCGGTTGGTTCCTGCTGGCATGGCTGCTGCTCGAGATCATGACGATCGCGACCGCAGTGACTTTCCTGCTGTCGGACGACCTCGAGCGGCTGGTCTACTTCGGTCTGCCTGCCTCGATGGTCGCGGCGGCAATTCTCGTCGCGCTCGGTGTCGCCGACCGCCTGCGCGAACAGCGCGCGGCGCTGGGCGATGCCGAACGGCGCGCCCAGCTCGACTCGCTGACGGGCGTGTTGAACCGTCGCTCGCTGCTCGAGCGCATCGACGCAGCCGGCCAGCGCGCGCAGGCGCGCGGACTGCCGATCTCGCTGCTGTTCATCGACCTCGATCACTTCAAGGCAATCAACGATTCGTACGGGCATCTCGCCGGCGATGCCTGCCTGCGCGCCATCATTGCGCCGATCCAGTCGGAACTGCGTCAGTCCGATGTCATCGGTCGCTACGGTGGCGAGGAGTTCATCGTGCTGCTGAGCAGCGCCGACGCGGCGGCAGCGCAGGCGATTGCCGACCGCATCCGGATGCGTATCGCAGAGCTGCGCGTCGACGGCTTCGGCGAGCCGATCCGCCTGACCTGCAGTATCGGCATCGCTGCGAGCGACGCGCATGGCGTCTGGGGCGAGGCGCTGGTGGCCCGCGCGGATTCGGCCGTGTACGCCGCGAAGCGCGCCGGGCGCAACCAGGTGCGCGCTGCCGAAGCGGTGGCCTGAAGTCGTGGACAGCATCCGCGCAGCGACGCATCTGATTCGCGGTCGCGCTGCCAGCGACGGCGCGGGCGTGCGGCTGACGCGCGTCATCGATGGCAGTCCCGTTCCGCCCGGTGGACCGGATTTCGATCCCTTCCTGCTGCTGGACGAGTTCGGTTCCGACCGGCCGGGTGATTACATCGCCGGCTTTCCCGATCATCCGCACCGCGGCTTCGAGACCGTGACCTACATGCTGGCAGGGCGCATGCGGCATCGTGACAACGCCGGCAACAGCGGTCTGCTCCTGCCGGGCGGATTGCAGTGGATGACGGCGGGCCGCGGCCTCGTGCATTCGGAGATGCCCGAGCAGCACGAGGGACTGCTGCGCGGCTTCCAGCTCTGGATCAACCTGCCCGCGCGCGACAAGATGACGGCACCTCGCTACCAGGACATCGAGCCGGAACGCATTCCAGAAGTCCAAGCCGCACCCGGCGTGCGGCTGCGCGTGCTCGCAGGCCGGCTGGGTGACACGACAGGCCCGGTGCAGACCGGGGCGACAGCGGCGACCTGGTTCGATCTGGCGCTCGCGCCGGGCGCCACGTTCGATGCGCCCTGTGCAGAGCCGATGCACACGATGTTCGTCTACGTCTACGACGGCGCTGCCCGCGTCGGCGCACCGGATGCCGAGCAACCGGTGCCGCGAGGCGTGCTCGCGCTGCTGGGCGCCGGCACGCGGTTGCGGCTGCGCGCGGAGTCTGCCGGCTGCCAGGCCATCTGCGTGGCCGGCGCGCGGCTGGGGGAGCCGGTCGCGCGTTACGGCCCGTTCGTGATGAACACGGTCGAGGAAATCCAGCAGGCCATCGCGGATTTCCGCGCCGGGCGCTTGTAGCGCGCCGCTGCCCTACACGCCCGGCGGTCGATACTTGCCCACGTGCCGCGCCCAGTTCGCCTCGACGATGTCGAAGGCTTCCGGTGCGAGACGTTCGAGTTCGGTGCGGTTCAGGGCCTGATAGACCTGCGGACCGCCTTCCTCCGGCCACTGGCGCGTCGCATCGATGACCATCTTCGAGGTCATCGGGCGTTTCGTCAGCGACGGATCGAGCGGCATGCCGCGCGACTCGGGAATGATCGCACTGGCAGGATGTGGCTGCCAACGCGAGCCCATCGTATGCATGACCTGCGTGCGGTCCAGCACCTCGATGTCGTCGTCGACGACGACGACGACCTTGGCGATGCCGACGATCTGCGCGATGCGCTTGCCGATTTCGAGCGCCTCGCCGGGCTTCTGCTTCTTGATGGAGACGAAACACATGCCGGTGGCTTCCACCGGCAGGTGCAGCATCTTGATGTTGGGCACGAAGCGCTTGAGCGTCGACAGCGAGATCTGCTCGAGCGGCGCGGTCACGAAGCCGCGCGTCACGCCCGTGTACTGGTTGACGAACCACGGGTTGCGCCGGTGCGTGATTGCCGTGATGTTCATCCAGAAGTTCTCGGCCTTCTTCGCGCCCATGTAGCCGTACATTTCGCCGAACGGTCCCTCCGGCTTGAACTCCTGGTCGAGGGGCACCTCGCCTTCGATGATCATCTCGCTGTCGGCGGGCACGAGATGATCGTTGGTCTCGCTGCGAACCACTTTGAGCGGTCGGCCGCGAATTGCGGACACAACCTCGAGCTCATCGGCCTTGGCACGGTTCAGCTTGCTGCCGGAGACTGTCCATGTGATCGGGTCCTGGCCGAGCGCGATCGATATCTTCACCGACTTCTCGCCGCGCTCCCTGGCCTTCATGAACGCGAGGTAGGCACCTTGGCCCTCTTCGGGGTTGACGCCGAGCATGCGCGGGCCCTTGATCTCGCAACGGTAGGTGCCGAAGTTCTTGCCGAGCTCCGCATCGTTGGTGAAGACCGAACCGGTGTTGACGTAGGGGGCGGAGTCCGCCGGGTTCGACTGGATGAACGCGAACTTCGTGATGTCGATCGCATCGCCGGTCAACACCACCTGCTTGCACAGTGCCTGCTCGCGGCTGACCTCCGCGAACGGCGCGGTCGGAAACGCGCCACCCTGGCCGAGCTTGAGGTACTCCTCGGCGCGTGCGAGCGCCTTGTAGTACGTGCGAACGTGATCGCCCGGCACCGGCTCGATGCCAAAGGTCAGGCACTCGGTGTCCCAATGGCCGAAGTGGTTCGTGATGATCGGACCTTTGTGCCAGACGCCATTGATCCTGACGTTCTCCATGTACAACGTGGGTGCGAAGTACATGCCAAAGCGATCGATCAGCCGGTACATCAGGGCGGTGCCCTCGTAGCGATCCTGGTCGATGTCGCGCACCTTGAGCAGCAGTCCGCGGCGGTCGAGCTCGCGCACCCAGCTGCGCAGGTCGTCGAACGGACCGAACTCCCAGCGTGGCGACGTTGTCGTGGCGGCCGCGCCAGGCGGCGGCGCGCCGCGGCTCGCAGCGGCCTCCTGCTGCGCGGCAGCGATGCGGATGTCTGCGGCAGCCAGCGCGGCGGCGGACAATCCCGCGGCTCCACCGAGGAAGTTGCGGCGGGAGAAGGGGTTGGCGGTCAGGTCGTGATCCGGCTTGGTCATGGCTTGCACCTCGTTGGCTGCGACCACGCTGCCAGCTTCGCCGTGGCCGGTAAAGCCGCTTCGGGCAGCTTTACCAATCGCCGCCCGCTGTGCGGAAGCTGCACGCCGCTCGTGCTAGTCTCCCGGCACGCATGGACGCAACGACTGCGCGGCATCTCGTCGTCGTGCTGGGCGACCAGCTCGACCACAGTTCTGCCGCTTTTGACGGCTTCGATCCGCGACAGGATGTCGTCTGGATGGCAGAAGCCCACCCTGAATCGACTCGCGTGTGGTCGAGCCTGCCGCGCATCGCCCTGTTTCTGTCGGCCATGCGGCACTTCGCCGCAGAGCAGAGGGCGCAGGGCCGGCGCGTCGTCTATCGCGCGCTGGGAGAGCATGACAACGCACTGACACTGCCCGCGCTGCTGGCTGACAGCATCGCGCGCCTGCGGCCGGAGCGCGTCGTCTGTGTCGAGCCGGGGGAGTGGGCGCTGCGCGAAGCACTGCGCGCCGTCGTGACAGAGATCGGCGTGCCTTGCGAGCAGCGTGAG
>JBIITU010000262.1:0-5041 GCA_044340335.1 Steroidobacteraceae bacterium | reverse complement strand
GCCACTGGCCCGATCACGCGCTGCAACTGGAACGCGAAGAACCAGTAGCTCAGCATATTGAACAGAAGATGGCCGAAGTCCTTGTGGACCAGGCCGCTGGTGACCAGCGTGTGGTACTCGCCACGGCGCGTGAGCCAGTAGGGGCGGAACACGCAGCGCTCGATGATCTGCGGCTTCCACCACAGGCCCAGCACGCTCGTGGCGATCGTGACCGCGAAGATCAGCAGTGCGATGTTCAAGCGCAGCGCATCAGACGAATACGACGGTCTTGCGGCCGCTGATCACGACGCGCCGGTCGAGGTGCCAGCTGACCGCGCGCGCGAGCACTGCGCACTCGATGTCGCGACCGATCTGCTCCAGCACCGCCGGCGTGTGCGCGTGCGTGACGCGCTCGACGCCCTGCTCGATGATCGGCCCCTCGTCGAGATCGCCGGTCACGTAGTGCGCGGTCGCGCCGATGATCTTGACGCCGCGCTCGTGCGCCTGCGTGTACGGCTTCGCGCCCTTGAAGCTGGGCAGGAACGAGTGATGGATGTTGATGCAGCGGCCGGCGAGCGCCTCGCACAGGCGCGGCGACAGGATCTGCATGTAGCGCGCCAGCACGACGAGGTCGATGCGGTGCTCGTCGACGAGCTGCAGGATCTGCGCTTCCTGCGCGGCCTTCGTGTCCGGCGTCACCGGCAGGTGATGGTAGGCGATGCCGTTCCACTCGACGAAGGAGCGCATGTCGTCGTGGTTGGAAACCACGGCCGGAATGTCGACGGCGAGCTGGCCCGCGCGCCAGCGGTGCAGCAGGTCGAACAGGCAGTGCCCGGCCTTCGACACCGCGACCAGCAGCCGCGGCCGCGCGCTCAGGTCGTGCAGCTCCCAGCTCATGCGGAAGCGATGCGCGATCGGCTTGAAGCCATCGCGCAGCATGTCGATCGGCGGCATGTTCGCGCCGTCCTCGCGGAACACGGTACGCATGTAGAAGAAGTTCCCGACCGAGTCGTTGAAGTGGTTCGACTCGATCGTGGAAGTGTCGTTGTCGGCGAGATAGCCGGCCACTGCCGCGACGATGCCCTTGGTGTCAGGGCAGCGGACGATCAGGACATAGCGGGCGTCGGCGCTGGGCGGATTCATTCCGCCATTCTGTCACGAGTCGCTGCACGCGCTTTGTCGAGCATCTCACACAACCCTTCTACGGCATCGATGGCCGTGGGCCCCATGCGGTCCAGGCGCGGATCGCTGAAGGTCAGCAGCTGGCCGGTCTGCACGGCGCGGATGGTCTTGAACTGGCCCCAGCGCTCGCGCCAGTCGCGCGCCGTGATCGGCGGGGCGGACAGCAGCATGACGTCCGGGTCGCGCTTCACGATGGCCTCGATCTCGACGATCGGCGCCGGGAAATCGATGTCCTCGAAGATATTGCTGCCGCCACAACGCGTAATGGCGTCGCCGATGATGTGACGACTGCCGACTGTGTACAGCGGCTCCGCCCACAGCATGTAGAACACCCGCAGCGGCTCGCCCTCGACCTTGCGCCCGGCGACTTTGGCGAGCCGCGCTTCGAGGTCCCGCGCCTCGCGCTCTGCGACCTCTTGCGTGCCCGCAAGCACGCCGAGCCTGCGCACCGAACCGGGAATGTCCGCGAGTCCGCGCGAGCGGATGAAATACGTCGGCAGCTTGAGCTGCTGCTGCAGCGATTCGATGACCAGGCGGTTGTTCAGGTGCTCCCAGACGACGACCACGTCGGGCTGCAACTCGACGAGCCGCTCGTAGTTCACGGAGTTCGAATCGCCGATCGTCGGAATCTGCGCAGCAGCTTGCGGGGTGTCGGAGCCGCGTGAGGTGGCGAGGATCCGCTCGCCGGCACCGGCGGCGAACAGCAGTTCAGTTCCGCCTGGCGTCAAACTGACGATGCGGCGCGCCGGGCCGGCGAGGCGCAGGATCGCGCCGGTGTCGTCGGTGACCTCGTAGTTGCCTCTGATCGCCCCATCGACTTCGGGCGCCTGAACGGCGGCATTGCTTCCGCCCGCCGCTGCAGCCGGTTGCTGTTCACCCGCTGGGGCCGGCGCCGTGGGCGCTGCGGTGTCCGGACGGCCGCAGCCCGCCAGAGACAGCGCGGCGACCAGCACGCCAGTGACCCGCGCCGCGGCGCCGCAGTTCGACACTCTGCTCATGGCTTGTCGCTCCCGCATCGGTCGCAGCCAGATGGTGGCGCCACCGGCAATCCCAGCCGCTTCTGCAACAGCAGCCGCGAACGCCGCGGCCACAACAGCCAGGCCGCATACAGCGCGGCAGCAGTGACGATCAGGGCGACGAGCAGGGTTTCGAGCATGTCTCAGCCCAGTGCGATGGCAATCCGATAGGTGATGAAGGCAGCGGCATAAGCCAGTCCAAACAGGTAGGCCGCCATGATTAGAGGATACCGCCAGCCATTGGTTTCACGCTTGACGATGGCGAGCGTCGACAGGCACTGCGGCGCGAAGACATACCAGGCCAGCAGCGACAGCGCGGTTGCCAGGCTCCAGGTAGAAGCAATCACCGCCGTCAACGCGCCTTCGACGTCACCGCTGCCGGACAGCGCGTACACGGTGCCGAGGGCGCTGACGGCCACCTCGCGCGCCGCCATGCCCGGCACCAACGCTATCGAGATCTGCCAGTTGAAGCCGATCGGCGCGAACACCACCTCGAGTCCGCGCCCAATGAGCCCGGCGACGCTGTAGTAAATGTCGGGCTGGGTCGCATCCGGCGGCGGCCCCGGGAAGGTCGAGAAGAACCACAGCAGGATCGTCAGCGCGAGGATGATGCCGCCGACGCGCACGAGGAAGATCTGCGCGCGCTCCCACAGCCCGAACAGCAGATTGCGCAGGTTGGGCCACTGATAATCCGGCAGCTCCAGCAGCAGCGGGCGGTAGTCGCCGCCGCCGGTAGCGCGCTTCATGACCCAGCCCACGGCCATCGCCGAGACGATGCCGGCGAAATACAGCACGAACAGCACGATGCCCTGCAGGTTGAACGGGCCGACCGCGCTCGCCGGGATGAACGCCGCGATCAGCAGCGCGTACACCGGCAGGCGCGCCGAGCAGGTCATCAGCGGCGCGATCATGATGGTGGCGATACGATCGCGCAGGTGCGGGATCGTGCGCGTCGCCATGATGCCCGGGATCGCGCACGCGAACGACGACAGCAGCGGGATGAAGGCGCGTCCCGACAGGCCGACGCTGCCCATCACGCGATCGAGCAGGTAGGCGGCGCGCGGCAGGTAACCGCTGTCTTCGAGCGCCAGGATGAACAGGAACAGCACCAGGATCTGCGGCAGGAAGATCACGACGCTGCCGAGACCGGCGATGACGCCATCGACGAGCAGCGAGCGCAGCAGCCCGTCGGGCAACGCGCGGGCGACCGCCTCCCCCAGCGCAGCGACGCCAGCGTCGATCCAGTCCATCGGCGTCGCAGCCCAGCTGAACACCGCCTGGAAGATCACGAACAGCAAGGCCGCCAGCACCAGCATGCCCGCGAGCGGATGCATGATCACGCGATCGGCCTGCGCGACGAAGCGGCTGCGCAGCGGTTCGCGATGCCCCGCGGCCGCAAGGATGCGTTGCGCTCGTTCGTGCGTCTGCGCGACCTCAGCGGCGGTCGGGTCCACCCAGGGCTGCGTGGCCGCCGCCGGCGTCGCATCATCCAGCAGCGGCGCCAGGCGCTCGATCTGCGCGATCAGTTCATCCGCGCCACCGCCGGCAACCGCAACCGTCTCGACGACCGGCACGCCGAGTTCCTCCGCCAGGCGCGCGCGGTCGAGCACATGGCCGCGGCGTCGCGCGAGGTCGCTCATGTTCAGTGCGACGATCACCGGCAGGCCGAGACGCTGCACGTCGAGGATCAGACGCAGCGACAGCGGCAGGTGCGTCGCGTCCGCGACCAGCACGATCAGCTGCGGTCGTGGTTCGCCGGCGAGGCGTCCGAGCGCCAGATCGCGCGTGATGGCCTCGTCGAGCGTGGTCGGGTTCAGGCTGTAGGTGCCGGGCAGATCGAGCACGCGATAGCGTCGCTGTGAGCCGGGCGCCGTGAAGCTGCCCTCTTTGCGTTCGACGGTGACGCCCGGATAATTCGCGACTTTCTGGCGACTGCCTGTCAGCCGGTTGAACAGCGCGGTCTTGCCGCAGTTCGGCAGGCCGACCAGCGCGATGCGCAGCGAGGCAGGGCTGTCGACGGCGGCATCCATGTCGTTCAAGGCCCCGCGCGTCGCACGCGCACGGCGCGTGCTTCGTGCTGCCGCAGCGCAAAGGTCGAGCCGCCGATGCGCACCGCGAGCGGATCGTTGCCCGGCCACATGCTGGCGATGACCTCGAGCGTCGCACCCGGCACGAAACCCAACTCGAGCAGGCGCCGCGCGATCGTGGATTCACGCGTGTCGCCGAACAGGCCGCCGTCGTCCGCGATGCCTTCGACAACGGCACGCTCGCCGCGCCGCAGCACCGCCAGCGTCGTCATGGACTCTGCTGTCAACGTCTTGATTCCTGCCAGACCCCAGTTGCCAGTATCCGTCCTGTCGCGCCAAATCCGCAATTGCGGTTAATTCGCATTTACTATTGAATGCGAATCATTATCATGTAATATCACTGCCGCGACTACTCCCTCGGTGCCCATTAATATGTTTAAAAACAGAAGCTTGCGCCGTCGTGAAGCGTGGCTGGCCGCTGGCCTGCTCGCGCTGTGTGTCCCGGACGGTCGCGCCGAAGACGCCAGCGCCGCCGATGCGGCGCACCCGGCCACCCTCGCTGAAATCACGGTGCTGGGCTCGCGGGATCGTCTCAACGCAATCGCGGGTGCGGGCAGCCTGCTCGATGCCGAAACACTGCAGCGTTCCCGCGTGCTGACCGTCAACGAGGCACTGCGCAAGATGCCCGGCGTCGTGGCCCGCGATGAAGAGGGCCTCGGGCTGCGCCCGAACATCGGCATCCGCGGGCTGAACCCGACTCGTTCGACGAAAGTGCTGCTGCTCGAAGACGGTCTGCCGCTGACCTTCGCACCCTACGGCGACAACGCCTCGTACTTC
>JBIITU010000261.1:0-5062 GCA_044340335.1 Steroidobacteraceae bacterium | reverse complement strand
TTGACGCCGTCCTCCATCTCGCCGAGTTCCTTCTGAATGGCCTTCATCTGCTCATTCAGGTAGTACTCGCGCTGGGACTTTTCCATCTGCGCCTTGACGCGGCCGCGGATGCGCTTCTCGATCTGCAGGACGTCCATCTCGCCTTCGATGGCGACCAGCACGTGCTCGAGGCGCTGGCGCACGTCGAGGATCTCGAGCACCTTCTGCTTCTCGCCGAGCTTCAGCGACATGTGCGCCGCGACGGTGTCGGCAAGGCGGCCCGCATCCTCGATGCCGGACAGCGCCGTCAGCACCTCAGGCGGCACCTTCTTGTTGAGCTTCACGTACTGCTCGAACTGCGAGATCACGGAGCGCGACAGCACTTCGAGCTCTTTCTCGTCGTACTGGTCGATGTCGGCCAGCATCGCGACGTGCGCGCCGAAGAATGCGGTCGGCTCGAGGGAATCGATGCGGGCGCGGCTGACGCCTTCGACCAGCACCTTGACCGTGCCATCCGGCAGCTTCAGCAGCTGCAGGATCGAGGCGACCGTGCCGATGGCGTAGAGATCTTCGGCCTTCGGGTCGTCGACATCGGCCTGCTTCTGCGCGACCAGCATGATGCGCTTGTCGGCCTTCATCGCCGCCTCGAGCGCATGGATGGACTTCTCGCGCCCCACGAACAGCGGGATCACCATGTGCGGGTACACGACGACGTCGCGCAGCGGCAGCACGGGGATGTTCTCGATCGCCGTGACCTTCAGGCCAGCAGGCGGGGAACTGGGGGTTTCGTCGGACACGCGGTGCACCTCGGCGAGGAACGGAACTGGGGCACCGACGAGTGGCGGTGCCAGTACCTACAGTATGGCCGATTTGCGCAGAATCAACCTGCCGCGCTCAGTTTGCGAGGCAGCGCCGGGCGCCGGCAGTCCTGCGCCGCGACGCGGCGCGGCTCAGCCGTTCGTGCCGCCCGAGACCTTGCGCGGCGGGGTCTCGCCCTCTGCCGCTTCGGACTTGTAGACGATGTACGGCGTCGCATGGCCTTCGATGACGGATTCATCGACGACCACCTTCTGGACGTTCTTGAGGGACGGCAGGTCGTACATGGTTTCGAGCAGCACGTTCTCGAGGATGGTGCGCAGGCCGCGCGCGCCGGTGCGCCGCACCATGGCGCGGCGGGCGACCGCCCGCAGGCCGTCGTCGCGGAACTCGAGTTCGGCGCCTTCCATGTCGAACAGGCGGCGGTACTGCTTGGTCAGCGCGTTCTTCGGCTCGAGCAGGATGGACATCAGCGCGGCTTCGTCGAGCTCTTCGAGCGTGGCGACGACCGGCAGACGGCCAACGAATTCCGGGATCAGGCCGAACTTGATCAGATCTTCAGGCTCGACGTCGTGGAACACGTCGACGCCGTGCGGCCGCGAGTTCTGCTCGCGCACTTCCGACGTGAAGCCGATGCCGCTCTTCTGCGTGCGGTTCAGGATGATCTTCTCGAGGCCGGCGAACGCGCCGCCGCAGATGAACAGGATGTTCGAGGTGTCGACCTGCAGGAACTCCTGCTGCGGATGCTTGCGGCGGCACCGAGGCGACCGTGCCCTCGATCAGCTTCAGCAGCGCCTGCTGCACGCCCTCGCCCGAGACATCGCGCGTGATCGACGGGTTGTCGCTCTTGCGCGAGATCTTGTCGATTTCGTCGATGTAGACGATGCCCGTCTGCGCCTTCTCGACGTCGTAGTCGCACTTCTGCAGCAGCTTCTGGATGATGTTCTCGACGTCTTCGCCGACATAGCCGGCTTCCGTCAGCGTCGTGGCATCGGCGATCGTGAACGGCACGTTGAGCAGGCGCGCCAGCGTCTCGGCAAGCAGCGTCTTGCCGCAGCCCGTCGGGCCGATCAGCAGGATGTTGCTCTTGGCGATCTCGACTTCGTCCTTGCCGCGCGGACCACTGGTGCGCGTCTGCAGGCGCTTGTAGTGGTTGTAGACGGCGACCGAGAGAGTCTTCTTGGCGCGATCCTGGCCGATGACGTATTCGTCGAGGACCTTCTTGATCTCGGACGGCTTCGGCAGCTTGTCGCGCGCGCGCTCGGCACGATCCTCGAGTTCCTCGCGGATGATGTCGTTGCACAGCTCGACGCATTCGTCGCAGACGAATACCGAAGGACCCGCGATCAGTTTGCGGACTTCATGCTGGCTCTTGCCGCAGAAGGAGCAGTAGAGCAGCTTGCCGTCGTCGCTACGGCCTCGGGAATCATCGCTCATGCACGCAAGCCCCTGAAAACACTGTACGAGACCTTATAGCACGGCGTCGCACGCACGACCAAGAACCGCGCCACAGTGGCGCAGAAACGACGGGCTGTACAGAACCCGGACAGAGCGGCAATTCGCAGCCGTCAGGTGCTGCCGGTCGGGACCGGCGTCACGGAAACGCGCTTGTCCAGTTTTTTGTCAACCAGACCATAAGCCACCGCGGCGTCGGCGTTCAGCCAGGTGTCGCGCTCGGTGTCGGCAGCGATGCGCTCGACCGTCTGGCCCGTGTGATGCGCGAGGATGCCGTTCAAGCGCTCGCGGATGATCAGGATCTCCTTGGCCTGGATGCTGATATCCGTGGCCTGGCCCTGCGTGCCGCCTGACGGCTGGTGGATCATCGCGCGCGAGTTCGGCAGCATGAAGCGCTTGCCCTTGGCGCCGCCGGCGAGCAGCAGCGCGCCCATCGAGGCCGCCATGCCGACGCAGATGGTGCTGACATCCGGCTTGATGAACTGCATCGTGTCGTAGATCGCGAGGCCCGAGCTGACCGAGCCGCCCGGCGAGTTGATGTAGATCGCGATGTCCTTCTCGGGATTCTCGGATTCGAGGAACAGCAGCTGCGCGACGATCAGGTTCGCCATGTAGTCCTCGACCGGACCCACGGCGAACACCACCCGCTCCTTCAGCAGGCGCGAGTAGATGTCATAAGCGCGTTCGCCGCGGGCCGTCTGCTCGACGACCATCGGCACGAGATTCAGGGCCTGTTCGTTCATGTGGCGTTACCTTGGCCGAAGCCGGTCAGTTCGCTGAAAGTGGCGGGCTTGTTCGTGACGCGCGCGCGCTCGACCACCCAGTCGATCAGTTGATCTTCGAGCGCGGCGCTCTCGATCTGACGCATCGCGTCGGCATTTTGCAAGTACTGGCGTCGCAGTTCATCGCCATTGGGGTTGGCCGCGGTCAGGTCCGCGAGCTTCTGCGCGACCCGTTCACGCTCCACCTTGATGCCCTGCGCGCGGATCAACTCGCCGACGACCAGACCGAGCGCGACCCGGCGCCGCGCCGGCTCCTCGAGCCCGTCGGGGGCCGGCAGCTGGCTGACATCCTTGATGTTCATGCGCCGCGCCATGTCGAGCTGCATCGAGCGCATCTGCTCGGCGACCATGGCCTTCGGCAGGTCGATCGGGTTGTCGCGATGCAGGGCGTCGAGCACCTGGCCACGCAGGCGGTTGCGGACCGCCTCGACGAGCTCGCGCTCCATGCTGCGGCGGACTTCGGTGCGGCAGTTTCTGTTCCTCGACCGACTTCACCGTGACCGCGAACTGCGCCGTCTTGCCGGAGATCTCGGCGCGGCCGTAATCCTCGGGGAACTTGACCTCGACCGTGCGCTGCTCGCCCGCGGCAGCGCCTTTCACGCCCGCCTCGAACTCCGGCAGCATGCGGCCCGCGCCAACCACGAACGAGATGCCCTCGCCCGCACCGCCCTGGAACAGCTCGCCGTCGATGCGGCCTTCGAAATCCACCGTGACCTTGTCGGTCTCGATCGCCGCGCGCTCGACGGGGACATACTCGGGCCGCTGCTTGCGCATGGTGTCGAGC
Organism: Steroidobacteraceae bacterium; assembly: GCA_044340335.1. Classification (GTDB taxonomy): domain Bacteria; phylum Pseudomonadota; class Gammaproteobacteria; order Steroidobacterales; family Steroidobacteraceae; genus UBA964. The sequence goes on along the minus strand of JBIITU010000261.1, from coordinate 1,246 downwards.
ATGGCCGCAAGATCAGCATCGGTGACCTCCGCGTCGGGGCGCTCGAGTTCGATCGAGTCGACCGCCTTGACCTGGAACTCGGGCATGACCTCGAACACTGCCGTGAAGCGCAGGTCGGAGCCCGGCTCGGCCGACAGCGCCTCGATGCGCGGATCCGTGGCCGGCCGCAGCTTCTCGGCGCTGACGGCATCGGCGAACGAGCGTTGCAGCAGCTCGGAGACGACGTCGGTCTGGACCTGGCCGCCGTACTGGCGCTTGACCACCTCGAACGGCGCCTTGCCCGGGCGGAAGCCCTTCAGGCGGGCCGTGCGCGCGATCTCGCGCAGGCGGGAATTGATTTCCTCGGTGACCCGCGCAGCGGGGACAGCCACATCGAGCTTGCGTTCGAAGCCCACAGTGGCGGTGATCGATACCTGCATGCAAATCGTCCTTCAGAGAGTCAGGGTACTGCGAAAGGAGGGACTCGAACCCTCACGGGTGTTGCCCACTGGAACCTAAATCCAGCGCGTCTACCAGTTCCGCCACTTTCGCGCAGCTTCGCCAATCGCAGTCGTGAGCGGTCGGGAACTTGCCATTATAGCGGAAACCGATCGCGGCCCGCCGCCCCCGCCGACGCCTGCGGGGGCCCTGCTGCAACGATGCTTTCAGGGTTATGCTCAACACCCATGCAGCTGTGGAACCTGGTGTTCGTGGTCGTCCTGACGTCCATTTCGGGCCTGCTGGATGCGCGCGGCTTCCTGTTCGCGTCGAAAGCCTGGCCCGGCGGTCACATCGACCTGCGCATGGCCGGCCTGTCGGTGCTGTGTTTCGCCGTGGGGCTGTCGTGCTATGTGCTCGCCGTCCGGTTCATCCAGGCCATGGGTGTGACCGGCGTGGCCCTGCAGAGCGCCCTGTGGTTCATCGTGACGGCCGTCGGCATCGCGGTGCTCGATACCAGCATCCTGTCCTGGTCCCGCACCCAACAGGTTGTTGGCGTGCTGGTGGCGGTCGGCCTGGGCTGGCTGATCGTGACATCGGCCATGCACGAAGCCGCCGCCTGAGCGTCTGTCCCGCCGCCGTGACGTGGCCTGTGTCACCTTTCGCTCCATCAAGCACCGCCGACCTGCGCCGATAAACCGGGGGACCGCTGTTACTGCGGCAGGCAACCGGGCGGCGCATGCTCAATCTTCGTCAATGGATCGGAAAGTCGGTGTTCCGACGGCTGGCGCTGCCCGCGGCCGGCCTGATCCTGCTGCTGCTGGTGCAG
>JBIITU010000260.1:0-5065 GCA_044340335.1 Steroidobacteraceae bacterium | reverse complement strand
AGCGACAGCAGCGGGCCAAAGACCTCCTCCTGCAGAAATTTCGCTGAACGATCGCGGACACGGAGCAGGCCAGGTGTGATGAACGCGCCTCGGGCCAGTGCGGGCGAGTCGGGTATCCGCGGCTCGACGAGCAACTCGGCGTGGGTCGACGCAGTGGTCGCGAGTCTCAGCATGCGATCGCGATTGGCAAGATCGATCATGGGGCCCATGTCGCTGGTCGGCTCGTCGCCGGGGCCGACACGCACGCTCTGGATGGCGGAGATGAAACGCTCCGCAGCTTCGGCCGAGAGTTTTTCGTGTACCAGCAGTCGATTTGCAGCGACGCATTGCTGCCCGGACATCACCAGCCCGGCGGAGACGAGCCCGGCGACCGCAGCATCCAGATCTGCGTCATCGAAGATGACGCACGGTGCGCTGCCGCCGAGCTCCAGATTCAGGCGTTTCATCGTGGCAGCCGAGGCAACGATGATGCGCCTGCCCACGCCGGTGCTGCCGGTGTAGCTGATGACGTCCACGTGCCTGGAGTCCACAAGCAGCTCGGCAATCGCGCTGCCTGACTCGGAAAGGGCATTGCATACCCCTGGCGGCAGACCATCGATGCCAAGCAGGCATTCGAGTACAGCGTCGCTGACCAACGCCGTTTGCGGCGCGGTCTTGATGACGGCGGTGCACCCGGCCGCGAGTGCTGGAGCCAGCGAGCGAATCAGCAGGATCACGGGCGCATTCCACGGCACGATGATTCCGGCCACGCCCGCGGCCTCTCGTTGCAGCAACGAATGAAGACCCGGCGCGAGTTCGATCGTGCGACCGAACAGGTTGCGGGCGAGTCCGGCGTAATAGCGCAGCTCCGAAACGGCGATCGCGATCTCATGCTGCGATTGCCGCAGCAGCTTGCCGTTTTCAGCCGTGAGCAGTGCGGCGATCTCTGGGCCGGCGCGTTCGAGGCGATCTGCGAAGGCGAGCAGCACCGTTGCCCGCAACATGGGGCTTTGGCGCCAAGTGCTGTGATCAAAGGCGCGGCGGGCTGCGGCAATGGACGCTTCGCCATCGGCGACGGTGGCATCGGCGACGGTTCCGAGCTGGATACCCCGCGCGGGGTCGATGCTTGGAAAGCGATCCCTTCCCTGAATAGGCTCCGGGCCGCCGTTGATCCACAATCGTGCCTGTCGGGTCATGCGATAACTCCACCGCCCCGCGGTTGAGGGGCCGCACAATTTGTACAACAAAACTGCTAGCCTCGCCACCAGATACGGGAGCTTGAGAACGCATGAGCAGCACGACGTCAGGCCGGGTCCGCCACTTCCTCTCAGTAACGCGGCCGATGCTGGTCGATGGCCGGTGGCTCGTTGGAACCGATGCGCCGCTTCAGGTGTTCGACCCGGAGACCGGACGCTCGATCGGAGCGTGCCACGCCGCGGGGGAAGCAGAAATCAACGCCGCGGTGTCGGCGGCGCGGAACGCGTTCGAGGGTCGCGCCTGGCGTCGCATGTCTCCCGCGGAGAGATCCCGCAGGCTTTGGAAGCTGGCCGATCTGATCGATGCGCATGCTGACGAGCTCGCCCATCTAGAGACACTGAATCAGGGCATGCCCATGGGTCTGGCTCATTTCTTGGCTGCGGTGGGTCCCGCAGAGGCGATTCGTTACTACGCAGGCTGGTGCACGAAGATCGAGGGCACGACGAGCACGCTTTCTCTGCCGGATCCGCGCCCGACGCCAGCCTTCGGACCACCCTTTCATGCCTACACCGTGCGTGAGCCCATCGGCGTGATCGGTGCGATCACGCCTTGGAACGTGCCGATGGTCATGGCGACGGCGAAAATCGCACCGGCACTGGCGGCCGGCAACACGATCGTCCTCAAGCCGGCCGAACTCACGCCACTGACGGCGCTGCGCCTCGGTGAGTTGGTACTCGAGGCCGACTTTCCGGCGGGCGTGGTCAACATCGTTCCTGGGCTTGGCGCAAGCGCGGGCGCGCGGCTCGCTGCGCACCCGGATGTGGACAAGATCACTTTCACCGGTTCGACGGACACGGGAAAGCGTATTGCGACGCTGGCGACTGGCAACCTCAAGAAGGTGTCGCTTGAGTTGGGAGGCAAATCGCCGCTGCTCATCTTCGACGACGCCGATCTCGACCGGACGAGTCCCGTCGCGGCCGAGGCGGTGTTCATGAACTCCGGCCAGATTTGCTTCGCCGGCACGCGTCTCTACGCTCAACGAGGGGTCTATTCCCGAGTCGTCGAGGCGCTATCCGAGCGCGTTAAGGCGCTCAGAGTCGGCTGCGGGTTCGACGAAGGTACGGACATCGGGCCCTTGATCTCGGCGCCACAGCTTTCGCGCGCGCGGGGCTTTGTCGAGCGAGCCCAGGCGCAGGGGGCTCGCGTTCTCGCCGGCGGCGCGCCTGACTCAAATCGATCCGGCTACTTCATGGCGCCGACGTTGCTGGAAATGCCCAGCAACCAACTGGAGATTGCGCACGAAGAGGTATTTGGGCCTGTCCTGTCCGTCATGCCGTTCGACAGCGTCGAGGAAGCCGTGCAGCTCGCCAATGACACGAAGTACGGCCTTGCGGCTGGCGTATTCACGGAGAGTCTCTCGACCGCGCACCGAGTGGCCGCGGAGGTGCGCGCCGGATCCGTATGGATCAACTGCTACGCGATGCTTGACGAATCGCTGCCGAACGGCGGTTATCGTCAATCGGGGTGGGGGCGCGAAGGGGGGCGGGCCGGAGTGGAGGAGTATACGGAGACAAAAAGCGTGGTGGCCGGCCTATGAGCCGACTCGGCTAGAATGTAGGGCAACTGGAGGCCCCCATAAGTGCCCACTGCAAAACAGCGCGCCTACGAGAAGATTCGCAAGTCGATATTCAGCGGCGCTTTTCCACCCGGGTTTCATCTGGGCGAGGAAGAGCTCGCCGAGGTCTGCAAGGCGAGTCGTACGCCGGTGCGCCAGGCGATCCGCATGTTGGCAGCCGAAGGGCTGGTCACGATCGGAGCCAACAAGCGCTGCTATGTCTCCGATGTCGATGAGGCGCATGCCGAGGAAATCTTCGATCTGCTTTCGTTTCTCGAGGGCTACAGCGCGGGTCTCGCCGCCGAGAGGGCCTCCGACGAGCAGGTCAAGGAGCTGCGGGAAATCATCGATGCGCAACGCAAGCTTGTCGACTCCAGGCCCAATGATGATCGTGCGTTCCTCGAGTTGAACTCGCGATTCCATCGGGCGCTGCATGGATGCTCGGGCAATCGCACACTGAACGATCTCATCGCGCGCATCGTAGACTTCACGCAGAGTCTGTACCTGAAGCTCGGTCGATCGACCGAGAGCAAACCCCAGGTGATGCAGCATGAAGCCATCGTCGACGCTATTGCGAAGCGGGACCGACGCTATGCCGAAATGATGATGCGTGTGCATCTGGAGTCCGTGCGGCGGGAGTTCCGCGAGCTGTGGCTCAATAGCGATTGACGACCTTACGCAGGAGCTAGCGCCCGCTGCGTCGCAGCCCTTGCAGAGGTGCGAGCAGGCACGCGAGAGCACCGGCCAATGCCAGGATGCCCAACGCGTTCACTCTCGTGTAGTCCGTGCCGTCCAGCAGTTGAGCGGCGACAAACGGACCGATGGCAAGTCCGAGCAGTCGCCACGCGACGGCCCACACCATGACCCTACCCGAGGAGTCTACCGCGGACATCGTGCCGAGCAAGAACGGATCGGTCCAGTTCCACGCGGCGTTGAAAGCGCAAACGAGCATTCCGTAGAGCAGCGCCGTCTGCGGCCCCAGGAGCAGCCAAAGAGCGATGCCAGCGCCGATGATGCCAATACCGAGCGCGATCGAGCGGCTCACCCGATTTGCGAGCGCGCCGGCCGCGAGTACGGCGCCGAGCCCCGCCAGTTGCGAGATCGTCAGGCCGGTTGCCACCGCTGAATCGTCGAGACCGCGCGCGCTGCCCATCAGCGCTAGGTACGCCCACACGGCGCCCTGGGCGACGTAGTAGCAGAACATCGCAGCGATCGCGAGCCAGCGCAGCGGAGCTGAGAGCATGAACATCGGCGACGGTACTGCGCGCGCAGCGTGGTCCGTTTGCGGAGGCGCGGCCGGCAGTGCCGCCGGCGGAAGGCGCATGACAACCAGGAATCCTGTTGCATAGTACCCCGCCAAGAGCAGTAGAAAGCCCTTGAGTCCAACGGCGTCGAGCAGCGCTGGCAGCGCGAAGACCACGGCTGCTCCGAACGAGAGTGCGGCGGTCACGAGCCAGGCAAAACTTCGATCAGGTTGGCGACTGCGACCGACGGCCTCAAATGACAGTGACATGATCCACCCTGCGCCAATGCCTACGATGAAGCGGGCGCCGCCCAAAGCAGCCGGCGGCACCCAGGCGGATGCCAGCGTCCCAATCACCATCAGGCTTAAGGCGAGAAGCGCGGAACCACGCCAGCCGACCTGGCTCGACGCCAGCGCGACGAGCATCGCACCGATCGCCACGCCGAGCATCTCGGTACCGGCCACCGCTCCGGCGGCCGCGGCGGACACCGCTGCCCGATCGACCAACGCCTGTACGAACGCCGGTTGAATCAGCAGCATCGCAGCGGAGATCACGTTGATGTGGATCGCTGCGGTTAAGGCGGCGGGCGCGTTCGGGTCGTACTCAGTGGCGTGCGATGAAGCGGGCATGTTCCGATCGCGATGATGAAAATGATGTGCAAAAATGGCGCGTCACACGTCTTGTGAAGCCGCACGGTCTCCGCGGATCGTCATGGTTTCTGCGAGAAATAGCAACATTAAGGCAATCAACTCAGCCTGCGCATCGAATCGACCTGGAGCTCCGCAATGCCCAATATTGATGTACAGATAGAATGCTTCGCCCGTGCCAGGCGCTACGCCGCATTGCCGCTGGCGGTTCTGTGCCTGTGTCTAGCGAGTTGCGTGGCGGCCGAGCGTGCCGGCTCTTCGGCCTCCTCTGGAGTGCGGCCGCCGAACGTGCTGCTCATCGTCGCAGATGATCTTGGCTGGTCAGATCTCGGTGCTTACGGCTCCGAGATCAGTACCCCCAATCTGGATCGGCTCGCGCGCGA
>JBIITU010000259.1:0-5091 GCA_044340335.1 Steroidobacteraceae bacterium | reverse complement strand
GCGGCGTATTCCGACAACGTCGAGCGCACCGCTGTCGACGAGATCGAGACGGCCGCGGCCGTGGTCGGGATGCGGGTGCGTGGTGCACGAGAGGAAGGCCGGCTGCAGTACGCGCTGGCCGGGGATGCCAGCTATCTCGAGTATCTCGATTCCGAGGTCCCGGGGGAGTTGATTGGCAGCCTGTTCGCAGAGTCGTCTTACGAGATCCTGCCGCAGAGCTTCCTTTGGCATCTTGATGGCTCATTCAGCCAGGTGCGTGAGGATCTGCTTCGCTCTGCGGCGCCTGGTAACCGCGACGACGTGCTGAGCCTGTCGACGGGCCCCGACCTTCGGGCCCGGTTTGGTGACGCCTTCGAGGCGGAGCTGCAGGCGCGTTACTCGATCGCGGATTTCAGTGAGCGGGATTTCGACAGCGACACGCTCGGTGCGCAGCTCGTGCTGGGGCGGCGCCTTTCTGAGCGCAGCGTCATCGGCGTCGGCGCCTCCTTTGCCGATGTCACGTACGATTCCTCGGCCGGGTTGGGCTCGATCGACTTCGAACGCACTGAGGTGTTCGCGCGGATTCGAGCGGAGGGCGCACGGACAGAGATCCGGGCCGACATCGGGTACTCGCAGGCCGAGGGCGCGAACGTCGACGACAGCGGTGCCATGGTGCGCCTCGAGGCGACCCGGCGTCTGACGCCGTTCATCTCCGGCTTTGCCCGCTACGTCCAGGAGTATCCGACGTCCGAGGCCGCGGTGTTCATTCCGTTCGACGCGACGGGAGGTGGTGCGGTGGGCGATACCTCCATCCTGACGGCTGCGCCAAGAGTCACCAAGAATGCAGAGGTAGGGCTTCGCCTCGACCGTCCGCGCACTACTGCCGAACTGGCGTTCGCCACGAATCGTGAGACCGGTCTCGTTGGCACCTTGGCGGAGCGCAGTTTTGACACCGCGCGCCTTTCCGTTACACGGTCGTTGACGCCCCGGGCGCGCGCGACGGCGTTTGCGTTCTGGTCGCAGGAAGATCTGGGGGTCGTGGCTGGGAGTTCGGACGAACTGTCGGCGGGCGCCGAGCTCAGCGTAACATTCGGCCGGAACCTTGGCCTCGACCTTCGGGTAGAGCACCGGGATCGCAGTTCGCCGCTGCCCGCATCCGAGTTTTCCGAGATCAGCGTCGGTCTTTTCCTGCGCTGGGGTCGCGTTGCGGCTGGCGGGCGGGGCCCGACTGTGACCCCGACCGCATTCCTGCAATGAGCCAAGCTCTAGCATTCGCGAGTTAGCCGTCAAGGATTTGCCATGAGTGCGTCGGATCGTCGTTTTTCCTGTGTCGTGCTGGGTGAACAGTCGCTGCTGATCCAGTGCTGCGAGTCGCTGCTGGCGCGTGGCCATGAGGTTCGCGCGGTGGTGGCCGAGAGCCGTCGCATTGCGCAGTGGTGCGAGCAGAAGGGCATCGCCTGCTTCGACGACTTCAACGCCTTGCGCGAAGCGCCTCAGGCGGCCACGTTCGACTACCTCATGAGCATCACGAACCTGCGGATGCTGCCGCCGTGGTTGCTCGAGCGTGCGGCGAGAAGTGCCGTCAATTTCCATGACGGTCCGCTGCCGGCCTACGCAGGCCTAAACGCACCGGTATGGGCGCTGATCAATGGCGAATCCGAGTACGGCATCACCTGGCACGAGATGGCGGCCGGTGTCGATAAAGGGCGCATCCTCGTTCAACGGCGCTTCCCGGTCGCCGCGGATGAAACGGTGCTGGGTTTAAATGCCCAGTGCTACCAGGCGGGCCTCGCTGCGTTCAACGAGCTGATCGAGCAGATCGAAGCAGGGTCGCTCGCGCCGCAGGATCAGGATACGGCGCAGCGCAGCTACTTCGGGCTGTCGAAGCGCCCGGCGGTTGCGGCACTTCTCGACTGGAGCCGGCCCGCCGTGGAACTCGAGCGGCTTGTGCGTGCGCTGGACTTCGGACGCTACGCGAACCCGGTGATCCTGCCGAAGGTCGATCTCGGCGAGGAATTGCTGTGCGCGCGGGCCGCGGAGCTGGCACCGGAGGCGGGCGCAGGAGCGCCCGGCAGCGTTGTCGCGTTCTGCGCCAAGACGCTGACGGTGCGCTGCGGTGAAGGTGCGTTGAAGATCCTGCGGCTGACGGACCTGCGCGGCGAAGCGGTGGACGTCGCGACCACGCTCGCGCAACTCGGGCTTTCCGTCGGTGCAACCCTTCCCGGCCTCGTCGGCTACGCCGATTCGCTCTCGGAGACGGTGACCCGGCTCTGCAAGCACGAGGAGTTCTGGGAGCGGCGGCTGCGGCGCATGGAGCCCATCGAGTTGCCGTTCGCGGCCAAGGGTCACGGGCAGGGCGCGGTCTGGAAGCAGGTCGCGACGCCCGGCCTTTCGGCCGACGAACTCGTTGCGGCGCTCGGTCTACTGTTCGGACGCCTCGCGCGCAAGAACGAGTTCTCGCTGGCCTATGTGCCGGCGGCCGTGCATGCGGAACCAGAGTGGTTCACGCGCTATTTCACGAGCATCGTGCCGCTGCCGGTCAAGCTCGTGGGTGCGACCCCGTTTGCGGAGTTCCGCGACGCGATTGCGGTCGCGGTCGCCGACAGCGAAGCGCGGATTGGCTATCTCAATGACCTGCCGGCGCGCGAACCCGAACTTCGCGCCGTCGGTGAGTGTGCAACGTTCCCGATCCGTATCGTCCGTTCGACCGAAGCCGATGAGCTGACGGCGCGTCGCCACTGCGGTGCAGCCGCGCTGACGCTTGTCATCGGAGAGCGAGGCGAGGCCGTGGGCCTCCTGGCTGACCAGGCCCGGCTCGACCGCGAAGGACTTACGCGGCTGGTCGACGCCTTCAATGTGCTTGCCGAGTCGATCCGGGCAGACCGGTCGAGACCTATCGGTCGTCTGCCGGTGCTGTCGCAGGTCGATCGGGTCAAACTCGATTCCTGGAATCCGCCGTACTCGGAAGCGCAGCGCGAAACGCTGCCGACCACCTGCGTGCATCAGCAGTTCGAAGCGCAGGTGGCCCGCAACCCGGACCGCGAAGCTGTGAACTTCGAAGGCCGCAGCATGAGCTACGCCCAGCTCAACGCGGCGGCGAATCGCCTCGCGCGGCACCTGCAGAAGCAGGGCGTGCAGCGCGGCGACCTGGTCGGCGTGATGGTTGGTCGGTCGCTCGACATGGTCGTCGCGCTCTATGGCGTGCACAAGGCCGGCGCGGCCTACGTGCCGCTTGATCCGGTGTATCCGCGTGATCGCCTGTCCTACATGATCAGCGACGCCGGCCTGAAGGTCGTCGTCACGCAGCGCCAGTTCGCCGACATGGTCGGCAGTGCGACGCGGGTCGTGCTCGAAGACGAAGTGGCGGCGCTCGCAGCGCAGTCTGTCGACAACCTCGAGGTCGGTTCGCAGTCTTCAGACCTGGCCTATGTGATCTACACCTCCGGATCGACCGGCAAGCCCAAGGGTGTGATGGTCGAGCACGGCAATGTCGTGAATTTCTTCACGGGCATGGATGACAAGCTCGAGACCGAGCCCGGCGTGTGGCTCGCGGTCACGAGCATTTCGTTCGATATCTCGGTGCTCGAGTTGTTCTGGACACTTGCGCGCGGCTTCACGGTCATCCTCTACGCCGATGCGGTGCGACAGAAGGTTGCGCGTGCGCGGCCGATGACTGCGCGGGCCAAGCCACTGGAATTTGGCTTCTTCTACTGGAACGTCGCCAATGACGAATCCCAGTACGACCAGGACAAGTACCGGCTACTGCTCGAGAGCGCCAAATACGCCGACGCCAACGGCTTCAATTCGGTCTGGACGCCAGAGCGCCATTTCGCGGCTTTCGGTGGCCTGTTCCCGAATCCGTCGGTGACCTCTGCGGCACTCGCGACGATCACGAAGAATGTCGCGCTGCGCGCTGGCAGCTGCGTCGTGCCTTTGCACAGCCCGATCCGCATCGCGGAAGAATGGGCGGTCGTCGACAACCTTTCCAATGGCCGTGTCGGCATGTCGATTGCGGCCGGCTGGGCGCCGCCTGATTTCGCGATTCGCCCCGAGGCCTTTGCGAACGCCAAGCAGGTCATGTTCGACTCCGCCGAGATCGTCAAGAAGCTCTGGCGCGGTGACACGGTCGAGTTCCCGGGTCCCGGCGGCAAGCCCGTGCAGGTGCGCACGTTGCCGCGGCCGATCCAGAAGGAGCTGCCGATCTGGGTCACGACTGCCGGCAACATCGACACCTATGTATCGGCAGGTAAGGCAGGCGCGAACCTGCTGACCCATTTGCTCGGCCAGACGGTCGAAGAGGTCACGGAGAAGGTCAAGGCGTATCGTCAGGCCTGGACGGACGCCGGGCACCCGGGCCGCGGCACCGTCACGCTGATGCTGCACACCCTGGTCGGCCCCGACCCGGCCGCTGTCGAGAAGGTCGTGCGGCAGCCGCTCAAGGAGTATCTGAAGACGGCGATGTTCCTCGTCAAGGCGGCCGCCTGGAACTTCCCGACTTTCAAGAAACTGTCGGAAGAGCAGGGCAAGACGCTCGATGACTTCTTCGCCAACATCGCGCCTGAGGACATGGATGGCCTGCTCGACTTCGCGTTCGAGCGCTACTTCCACACCAGTGGCCTGTTCGGCACGCCCGAACAGTGCATGGGGATGATCGAGCGCGTCGAAGGCGCGGATGTCGACGAAATCGCCTGCCTGATCGACTTCGGCATCAATACCGAGACGGTGCTCGAGCATCTGCCTTACCTGAACCAGCTGCGCGCGCTCGCGCAGAGCACGGCGCAGCATGATGCGGATTACTCGCTGCCGGCGCTGTTCGCGCGTCATCCGGTATCCCACTTCCAGTGCACGCCGTCGATGGCGACGATGCTGGTGTCCGACCCGAGCGCGAAGCCGGAACTCGCGAAACTCAAGCAGATGATGGTCGGCGGCGAGGCTTTCCCGCCGGAGCTCGCGCGTGAACTGAAGGGGTTGGTCAAGGGTCGCGTCACCAACATGTACGGCCCGACCGAAACGACGATCTGGTCGTCGGTGGGTGATGTTGGCGGCGACACGCCATTGCCGGTCAACAATGTCTCGATCGGCCGGCCGCTCGCAAACCAGACGATCTACGTG
>JBIITU010000473.1:0-5098 GCA_044340335.1 Steroidobacteraceae bacterium | reverse complement strand
TCCCGACCAATACTTACGCGCGCTCCGCGAATTCCTGTGGTCCCATTTGTGGTCCCATTTTGGACGAATTCATTTTGGTTCCCATGGTCCGCCGGGCGGCCAACGATCCAAGCCAGCTGATACCGCCCGATCCGCACTGAGCGCGGGTGCTACTAGCGTGCGCACCTGCCGAACAGCCTCGCGGAGGTCGGGTGCGTCGAGTTGATTGCGTTGGATGAACGCCTGCCACTGTTCCCGCTTGCGCGCGTCCACCCCGAACTCGTCGGTGAGTCCGATGGGTAGCGCGGCAGGCCATGGAGCGGCGCGCCGTTCAAACGTACTGCGCAGCGCCGTGGCGAGAATTCCCAGGTCGAACTCGGTGCGTTGCGCGAGATACCAGAGATCGAAGTAGTCCTTCATGCGGCTGTTCGCCATGCCGAGGAGGGCCAGCGCATGCACTTTCTCCGCGACCACGGTGTATCGCGGGTATACCCGCAGTATCGGCGCTGCGAAGTCATCAAGAATGACGGGATACGCAGCCTGTTCGGGTGTCGGGGTGACGGCATCGCCGAAACCAATGTCGATTTGAACCGAGCAGCGTGCACCAGCGAGCGTTCCGATGACCGTCGCGCGCGCACCGGAGTAGTTTGCCTCTCGACGTATCGCCTCGACGCGGATGCTCACCGGGTCGAACTGCATGCCGTCGGGGTACTCGATGCGGCAAATCTCGGCGATGCGACGCTCCACCTCGGGGAGTTCCGCGGAGCCGAAGCCGAGCAAGTCCGCATCGCGAGTCGGTCGATGTGGTTCGTCGAACCACAGATCGAAGAGCAGGGCGCCTTTCAGCAGAAACTGGGATGCGTAAGGCGAAACGCTCAGGCGGTACAGCCACCGCTCGATCGCATACCGGACCAGCAGCCGGTTGTAGTCTTGCTCGGACGCACGCGCGTGTTGCAACAGTCTGGCGCGCACGGACGCTGCGACATCACGCCCACTCAAGGCAGGCTTTCCAGGTAGGGTCGCATGACGTTGTGTACCCGGCGCAGCGTCGCGTAACGCCAGAGATCATCCATGCTCACGCGCCGCTCCGCCCAGCTTTGCCGCAGCGCCTCCAGCGCCACGTCGAGGCCGATCTTGTTTCGGTACTGGAAGCAGTCGACCACCGTGCGCGCTACGTTGGTGATCCGCACCTGGCTGCCGCCGATCTTGTGTGTATCGACGCCGTCCGTGAGCCCGGCACCTGAGAATCGCACCACGCGAACGGGTGGGTACTGCGGTCGCGGCGCGCGCGCCTTGCTGTCAACCGCAATCCAGACGCTTGCTGGCAGCTGCGTGGTGAGCCCATGGAAGCTCAGTGCAGAGAGCAGGCAGATCACGGCGTTCGGGTAGCGGCTTGCGAGCAGGGCCAGTGTTTCGTGTTCGTGGCCGGCGCGTTCTGGCAGGCTGTACACGCCGCGATCGATGCGTGTGAGCTGACCGTTTCGCACGAGGCGAGTCAGCGCTACGCGCGGGAGCCCCGCTGCGCTCAGATCGCGCGCGCGCAGCAGCCCGCGCCGTCGCGCCAGCTTGAGCACTTGAACCCGATAGTCCATGCGCTAGGGTGTTCCAATAAGTCGGTAAAAGTCAATAAATACCGACAAAAAGGAACATACGCGTCTCGGACGCACCGCTTCAAGTCCGGGACGACGCGGGTTCGTCCAGTGGCAAATCGACCTGCACCGCCGGCCGCCGGCGGGGCCGTCGTGGGGCGACCCGTCGCTGCTGCGGGCTGGGCCTGGGGCGTGGCATGAGCGGGGTGTACGCGGGCGGGGGCCTATCCGCCACAGTCGGCGCGACCGGCATGGGCATTCCAGGTCGGGGTCGGTTGCTGACCCACGCGGCGACGTCATCCTCCAGCCAGGCAACAGAGTTGCAACCCAGTTGGCGGCGAGACGGGAAGGACCCGGCCTTCTCCAGCCGATAGAGGGTCATGCGGGACAGGCCGGTCAGTTGCACGACCTGTTTGGTTCTCAGCAGTTTCATACGCGCTCCTTCTGCGTCATCGGGTCTCTGGTTGTCTCAATGGGGTTTCAACGGCTGCGTTCCTGCTCGCGCTCACGCTGTTGCAGCCGTTCCCGCTCTGTCTCGGCGGATCGGGCGGGTGAACGCTTCGCGTTCTGCTGTTGCTCCAGCAGCGCGGCGATCTGCTCACGGCCGGTCTGGATTTCCGGGAGCGTGCGTGCAAAGCCACGCATCGCGTAGGGCAGTCCACGATGCCCCTGCGCATCGAGCGCTTCGGCGGCCTTGAGCCACTGGATCTGCAGCGCCTCGCGCGAGGCCTCGAGGCGGCGACGGTCCGGGTCCATGTAGCGACCGCGGGTCCGCAGCTCCTTCTCGACGGCACTGACTTTGTGTCGCCAACTGAACGACGCGCGGCGCTGGCTCGCATGCAGTGTCCGGCTGTTGAGGCGGCGGCCATGGTAGCCGCGCTCGAAGCGTGTCGAGGCATTGGCCTCGATACCCTGATCGCGCAGTGCTTCGGCGAATCGTTCGCGCCACGCGCGCAACTTCGCCTTGTCGATCCGAAGCCGTTGACCCTGTTCATCCTCGGCCTTCACGATGAGGTGCACGTGCGGATGCGCCTGGTCGGTGTGCAGCACCATGGCGTAACGGTGCGTCGCACCGAACTGCTCGCGCACAAACTGCCGCGACGCCTGTAGCACCGCCTTGGGCGGGGTCGGCGAGGGCATACCGAGCACGAGGTGATACGCCACGCGCGGCTTGCGCCGCCTTTCGAGATCATCGAGATCCCGGTCGCCGTGCCGCCGGTACCGTCCGCGCACGAGATCGAGGTTCCAGGACTTCACGAGTTCGGCGCGCTGCGCTTTGGTCTGGATTGCGTCGCCCGTGTCAGTCTCGATCGGCAGCGTGCCCTCGCGCGCCACGTACTTGAGCGCCGCCCCCACACCCGATGGACCGCCGCTGCCCCCGGTCACCTTGACCATGACCTCCGGCGCTCCGCGCACGATGCGGGACACCTGCGCTACATCGGCCGGCGTCGCCCGACGGGCTCCCGTACCGCCGCGCCCGAGGCTCAGGGGCTCGAAGAACGCCTTGGCTTCCCGAGGCACCCGCACGTTACGTCCAGCCATTCGACGCCTCCCAGGCGCGCAACGCCTTGCTCGCGTAGTCGTGTAGGGCGCGCTCGATGCGCGTGCACTCGCTCTGCAGCAGCGCCAGATGCGCCATCAGCGGCACGCCCACGGGCTGAGCCAGTCGCTGCTGTCGCTCGAGCTCGCGCAGCGTCCGTGACAGCGCGGCCAGCGTCCCCGTGGCTTCCTTGAGCAGCTCCAGCTCGTGCGTGGGCAACGGAGGGTTGGTGTCGAGGTGGGCGCGCACCAGTGCGGCGAGGTAGGTCGAGTCCGGCATGCGACGTGCCCGCGCGCGGGCACGCAGTGCTTCGCTGTCGCCGGGGCGCAGCCGCACCGTGATGCGATCGACAGAAGGGTTGCGCGCGGCCTCCGTTGGGTCATACGGCGGCAGCGAGTCATCGCGCACGACCGTGCGCACGGCGCCCAGGACCAGCGCGGCTTCCGACAGACCCTGCTGTCGCGATCGCGTGTGGATGCGGTGCTTTAGCGCGGCATCCACACGCAGCGTGATGGCAGGGCGACGCGGCCTGACGGTCGGGGTCGTCATGGCCGTGGACCCCAATGTGCATCACTTCGCGGACAACTCGCTATCCTGCACCCCCTTCGACAACGGCAACTTCTGTGCGCCGCCGGCGCGGCGGTGTCACGGGGGATTTCTGCTGGGTTCGGCCGGTAAGTCATGCTCGCCTCCTGTGCGAACTACGCTAGGAGCGACTGCCGAACCTGACTAGTGCCTATTTCGATCGACTTTGTGCGGTGGGCTCAACCGGTCGGTGCAACACGCGCGCGAAGTGTATTGGCCGGCGTGTCGAAGCCCAACGTCTCTCGCGGTCTCTGGTTCAATCGAAGCGCGATTCGATCAAGCTGAGACTGAGTATAGCCGGAGAGATCCGTGCCCTTCGGAAAGTACTGGCGCAGCAAGCCGTTCGTATTCTCGTTGGTGCCACGTTGCCAAGGGCTTTGGGGATCGCAGAAATACACCTTCACGTTGGTCGCGACCGAGAACTGCGCATGCTGTGACATTTCCTTGCCCCGGTCCCAGGTCACGGAGCGGCGCAGCGATCGCGGCAGTGTTCGCACATGCCGCGTCAGCGCGGTAGCGACAGTGCTGGCGGTATTGTCCCGCACTCTGATCAGCGACGTAAATCGCGAGCGTCGCTCAACGAGCGTGATGATCTGGCTGCCGTTCGAGCCGTACATCAGATCGCCTTCCCAATGACCTGGGATCGCTCTGTCTTCAGCCTCTGCGGGACGCTCTCGAATCGAGACTGTTCCAGGGATCTTCCCGCGCAGTTCCTCGTCCACGCCTCGCGCCCGAGAGTGGCGCAGGTGACGGCGGGTGCGCAGATGCCTGATCAGCTCCTTCTTCAGCACGCCGCGCGCTTGGATGAACAAGCTCTTGTAAATAGTCTCGTGCGACACCTGCATGGTCTCATCATCTGGATACTGCCTTCGGAGCCAACCTGCAATCTGCTCAGGCGACCACTGCAGGGCCAGTTTACTGGCGACAGTGCGACGCAGTGGGTCATTCAGGGACAACCGACAGCGCTTGGGACGCAATGCCATCAATGACGCCCCGTACTCAGCGTGGTTGGCCCTGTATCGCTTGCGGCCGCCATGCCGCCGCACTTCGCGACTCACCGTCGAAGGAGCACGCCCCAGCTTTCGAGCGATTGAGCGTACTGAGGCGCGGCAACACAACCCTCGAGAAATCTCCTCCCGCTCTGCCAGTGTCAGCGCGTTCGTGGCCCGCTTGCGCACAGGCGGCGCAATCCCGCCGCGCTCGCGCAGCTGAATGCGCACCGCGTTTGTGCCTCGCGAAACAGCTAGTGCAATCTCTCGCGTGCAAGATCCAGCCTTCCACATGCGCCAAAGCTGGACCTTCTGTTTGTCAGTAAGCCCAGGTCTTCCTTCCTTCAGCATGTGCATCACCTCTCTCTGCAGCAGTTATGCGCTAAAGGTGTTGCGCTGACCAGTTGAGCCCACCA
>JBIITU010000257.1:0-5099 GCA_044340335.1 Steroidobacteraceae bacterium | reverse complement strand
CATGAAGGGCGCATACGTCATCGTGCGCGCGCCGCCGGTGCCAACCAGCGCGAGCGAACTCGTGGCGTATTCTTCGTCGAACAGGTTCTTGGCCCAGACCTGCACGTCATAGCGGCCGAGCGACAGCCCCGCCGTCGCATCGACGAGCGTGCGACCCGGCACCCAGCCGATGTTCATCTCCTCGAGGTACTGCTTGGTCTGCGTCGAGACGTCGCCACGCACGAAGAACGAACGGTCTTCGCCGAACTCCATCGAGTACTTGAGGTAGGCATTGGCATCGAACTCGGGCACGCGCTCGAGCTGGTTGCCGCCGATGTCGCCGTTCGACGGGCAGATGACGTTGTCGCACAGGAAGGCGAGCTCGAAGCGCTGCGAGCGCGCGCCATCCTTGTATTGCGACTGCGTGAAGGCGCCCGCGACGCCGGCGCTGAGGGTCTCGGAGATCGCCCAGTCCAGCGAGGCTTCGACGCCGCGCACTTCGACGTCGCCCAGGTTGCCGACGATGGTCGGCACGATCGCGAAGCCGGTCGGCGAGGTGCCATCCGCGTTCAGGCGCACGGCGTTGGTCTGGATGTCCGTCCAGTCCGTGGCGTACACCGCGGCGTTGACGCGCAGCCGGCGGTCGAAGAACTCGTTCTTCGTGCCGATCTCGACGGTCCAGTTCTCTTCCTGGTTCCAGGTGCGCTGGCCAAGGAAAGGCGTGTTGCCGTTCAGGCCGCCGGACTTCACGCCCTTGGCGACGTTCGCGTAGACCATGCTGTCGTCACTGATCCGGAACGTGCCCGTGACGCGCGGCGTGAAGTAGTCGCTGTCCAGCCGGTTGACAGGGATGTTCAGCGCGTAAGAGTTCACACCACCGATGACCTGCCGCGGCGGCACGCCGCCGAAGAAGTCGATGGCCGTCTGCTCTTCGTCGATGTAGCGGCCTTCGGCCGTCAGCTCGAAGCGACCGAAGTCATAGCCGACGAAGAAGAACGCGCTGCGGATGGTCTCTTCGCGAATGATGTAGGTATTGAAGCCCGCGCCACGGCCGCCGTTGGTCGGCACCGCATCGCCGGGACGCGGCCGCACGAGGTTCGGCACCAGCGGGTCAGTCGTGTTCGGCCGGCCGAACAGGTTCGCGCCGGAGTCGACGTCCTCGGTGCTCGCATACGACAGGCCGAAGATGGTGCGCAGCGCTTCGCTGGGTTCCCAGGCCAGGCGCACTTCGTGGCTCTCGCCGTCGAACTGGCTGAACGTGCCCGAGGCATCGAACACGACGCCGCCGAACAGGTTGAGCGCCGGGTTGTCGAACGGCTGCTGCACGTTGACCGGGTCGCGCAGGCTGCTGCCGACGGCTTCGATAGAGGCCGTCGTGCTGCCGTACTGGTAGCTGACGCTCCAGTTGTCGACGATGGTCCAGTCGACCTTGCCGGAGAACACGGTGGTCGGGCCCTTCAGGCCGAAGGCGCGCGGGTCGACGACGACGCCCGGCGCGCGCAGTTCGCCCGGCGCGATCGTCGGCAGCGTCGGCACTTCGCCAGCGATGAAGCGGTTCTGCGCGGTGCCCGGCGCTTCGCACAGCACGAAGCCACCGAGCGAGGTCTGGCGGACCGAGCGGATCGACGCCGCGGCCGGCGCTGCGACCGCCGGACAGGCCGGGTTCGGATTCGCAGACGTGACGGCAATGATGGTGCGCAGGTCGTTCTGCGGCGATGCGGTCAGCGTGTTGAACGGCGTCAGACGCGCCGTGAAGCCGAACGGCAGCACTGCCGAGCGGATCGACGCGGCATAGGTCGCGTTCTGTTCCTGTTCGCGCTCGGTGCGCACGCCGAACAGGTCGATCTTCAGCCGATCCGACGGCTTGATGACCAGGCGCCCGTAGAAGGCCTGCTTGTCATAGCCGCCGACGTTGCCATCGGTCGCAAGACCGGCATTGGCGAGCGGATGGTTGTTCGCCCATGTGCCGTCGAAGTAGGAGTCGGCGTAGCCCAGGATCAGGCCGGCGCGGCCATCGGAGGCCAGCGGCAGGTTGATGCGGAATTTGTAATCGCGGCGCTCGTCGCTGCCGTAGCCGATCGACGCCTTGGCGCCGAGTTCCTCGCCGGGTTCGACCGTCATGAGGTTCAGCACGCCGGCGAACGCGTTGCGGCCGTACAGCGCCGACTGCGGACCCTTGATGACTTCGACCCGCTCCATGTCGAGCAGCGTCGAGTCGATCATGTAGTTGCGCTGCAGGTAGACGCCATTCAGCACCGTCGCGACGTTCTGCGTCGGCGAGGTCAGGCGCAGCTGCGTCATGCCGCGGATTACCGGCTGCGTCAGCGGTCCCGAGAACGCTTCGAGCGCAAAGCCCGGTGTCTTGGCGGCGAGATCGCCGAGATCCTCGATGCCGAGCTCGGTGAGCTGCGCGCCGCTGATCGCGGTGACCGCGACCGGGATGTCCTGCAGACGTTCCTCGACGCGGCGGGTGGTGACCGTGATCTCATCGAGCGGACCCATGTCCGCATCCGATTGCGACTGTGCGTGTGCGGGCAGCGCCGGCAAAGCCAGCGCGGCGCCGACGGCCGCGGCGAGTAAATGTCTCGACATGCTTCAGACTCCCTTCAAACTGTTGCGAAAAAGACCCCACCCCCGCGGCTGGTCGCCACCGTCCAAATAGCGCCAGAAACTCTTTTCGGGGGACCTGTGTTGTAGAGAGCAAACAGCAGCAGGTCAAGTCCGCGAAGCGGTCAGGTCGAAACGGTAGGCGTCCATAACGAGGACGTCGCCTTCCATAGCTTTTATGCATCGCGTCGCGCGGGATCCGATGCCCGCCGCGCCGAGCGCGACGAACAGCGGCAGCAGATGTTCCTCCGTCGGGTGCGCGCGCACCGCGTGCGGCGCTCGTGCGCGGTAGTCGAGCAAGGCGGCAACCTCTGCGGCGAGCAGGCGATCGTGGAGCCAGTCCGCGAACTCGCGCGCGTATCCGGGCGGTGCCGGCGTCGCTGCGCGCCGAAACGCATCGCCGAGATTGTGGGTGACGTGTCCCGAGCCGATCACGAGGATGTCGTCCGCGGGCAGCGATGCGAGCGCCGCGCCAGCGGCGTAATGCTGCGCAGTGGTCTGCGATGGCTGCACCGACAGCTGCACGACCGGTATGTCGGCCTCGGGGTACATCCAGCGCAGCGGCACCCAGGCACCGTGGTCGAGTCCACGGTAACCGTCGATGGCTGCGGGCAGCGCGGCTGCGTGCAGCAGCGTCGCGATGCCTGCGGCCAGCGCCGCGGCGGGCGGTGGCGCGTAGCGCAGTGCGTAGAGCGGTGCCGGAAAACCGGCGAAGTCGTGGATGGTTTCCGAGCGCGCGTTGCTGGCAATCAGCGGCAACGTCGATTCCCAGTGCGCCGACACCATGACGATCGCGCGCGGTCGCGGCAGGCTGGCGGCGAGCTCGCGCCATGCTGTGCCCACCGCGTTGGGTTCGAGCGCCTGCAGCGGCGAGCCATGTGACAGGAACAGCACGGGCAGCATGGTTCAGCGTCCGAGGCGCAGCAGCAGGGCGGCGAGGGCGACGTTGCGGGGATGGGAGGCGTACATGGGTGGTCTTGGCGAGTATGCGGCGGCGGCGGTCGCCGGTCTGGGTTTTGCCTTCGAGCCCGACTCCATCGTTGCGCCAGAGATACAATCCGGCCGCATCAACAAGGTACTGTCACAATTTCAGTCCGAGAGGGCGGCCATCTCTGCCGTCTATCCGAGCCGGCGCCATTCGTCGGCAAAGGTCCGGCAACTCGTGGATGATCTCGCAGCGCAGTTCGCAGAGGCCGCGCCCTGGCGCACCGACTGACTGTCAACGAGGCACCGTCATGATCAACCGTCGCTCCCTGCTGCAGCGCACTGCAGCCCTGCTCGCTCTGGCCGCCCTGCCTGGCCGGGCCGAGGTGCGCCCGGCCCGTCGGCCGCTCGACCTGCTGTTCCTCGGCGGCACAGGCTTTCTTGGCATCCACCAGGTCGAGTACGCGCTCGCGCGCGGTCATCGCGTCACGTTGTTCAACCGCGGCCGCTCCGCGAGCCAGCCGTTCGGTGGGCGCGTCGAAGTGCTGCTCGGCGACCGTGACGCGAAGGTCGGCGCGGGCCTCGGCGCCCTCGCGGGCAAGCGCCGCTGGGATGCCGTCATCGACAACTCCGGCTACGTGCCGCGACACGTGGGCGACAGCGCGACGCTGCTGCGCGATCGGGCGCGGCGCTATGTGTTCGTCTCGACGGTGGCCGTCTACGACCCGGCGGGCGGCCCGGGTTACACGGAAGCCTCGCCGTTGCACGCCGCGCCGACGCCTGCGACCGAGACCGTCGACGGGCGCACGTACGGCCCGCTGAAGGCGGAGTGCGAGCGCGCCGCCGCAGCGGTGCTGGGGCGACGCCTGACGGTCGTGCGGCCGCCGTTCGTGTTCGGCCCTGGCGATGACACCGACCGCTTCACCTACTGGGTCGAGCGCGTCGCGCGCGGCGGCGACGTGCTTGGGCCCTCGAACCCTGACCTGCAGCTGAACTGGATCGACGCGCGCGACCTGTGTCCGTGGACCGTGCAGCTCGCCGAACAGAATGTCGGCGGCATCTTCAACGCAGCGGGCCCGGTCGAGCCGACGAGCTGGCGCCAGGTGCTCGAGACGCTGCTGCCGCTTGCGGAGCAGCCCGCGCGCCTGCGCTGGGCGAATGCCGAGGCGCTGGCGCGGCACAAGGTCAGCTTGCCGCTGTTCTCGTCGAATTCGCGCCCGCGGCGTTACGACTCGCAGCGCGCGTACGCAGCGGGCCTGCAGCCGAGGCCCCTGGCCGACACCGCGCGCGCGACGCTAGCCTGGTGGCGCGCGCAGACGGCCGAACGCCGTGCCCGTGCCGAAGGCTGGCCAACGCCTGAGCAGGAGCAGGCGGTGCTGCGGGAGAGCTGAGACGCCGATCACAGCCGTGGCGGACCCCACGGCAGGCCATGTCAAGTTCAGGCCGGTTTTTGCCGCTAAATGAACAGACATGAAGATCGGGACGAACACCAGTTCGCTGTTCACGCAGCGGGCCCTGGCCAGTACGGCCACCGGGCTCGGTGAGTCCCTGCGCCGCCTGTCTTCGGGCCTGCGCGTCAATTCGGCCAG
>JBIITU010000256.1:0-5109 GCA_044340335.1 Steroidobacteraceae bacterium | reverse complement strand
CGTTGAGGCAGGGCTTTTCCCGGCCTGACTGCGCAGGATTTCAACATGGCCATCATCCCGTACACGACGAAGATCGACTTCATGAGCCCGCGCTGGAATCGCGATGCGTGGGCGCGCATGCAGGCCGACATGGACAGCAGCAAGGAGCGCATCTGTTACTGCACCGGCAACATCATGGCCGTTCGCCCGGGAGAGGCGATCAAGCCGTTCCTGGGCTTTCATACGTTCCTCGCCACACGACTGCTGCCGCTCCCGGACGGCAACATCCGCCGCGTCAACAAGGAAGTGATCTTCTACGCGAACCTGACTCGGCTCGGGCAGGCGGGGGAGATCATCGACAACTTCCGCAACCCATTCACGAACGAAGACGTGCGTGTCGTGCACGCGATCAACGATCCGTTCAACTACACGATCAGCGAGACGCTGATTCTCGTTCCGGAAGATTTCCGTGGCGACCGCACGAACCTGCCCAAGATCCCGCTGATCTTCCCGTGGCAGCAGATGGACGCCGAAACGATCTCGCTCGCGACCGACATGCATCTGAACTACCCGAACCCGCTGCAGCCCGACAAGTGGCCGCGCGAATCGGCGGGTCCGCGGGCGCAGGTGACCGAGATGATGCGCTACTTCGTCAAGCGCAAGGATCTCGAGAACCCGGACCTGACGGCCGTGCCTTACGTGGGCACCTGGCATCGCGTATCGCCGTGGTTGCCGTGGCTGCTGATGGGCCAGACGCCGGGTCACTGCATGTATGCGTCGACTATGACGGCCGGCAGCAGCATCGACATCCTGCCGGCGCACGTGCGCGAGTTCGCCGAGAAGAACTGCCCGCACATGCTGACGGCGCCGACCGAGGACTACGGCCCGAGCCACTCGAGCCTGGAACTCTACTCGCGGCAGCAGACGCCGATGCCGCCGAAGTAACGGGCGCGGAGCGCGGCGCGTGCTGAAGCTGCTCGCACTGGTGCTGGCCGGCTATGCCGCGGTCTGCCTGCTGCTGTTCCTGACGCAGCGCTCGATGATCTACTACCCGGTGCCGTCGAGCGCAGCGCCGCCGGCCACGCGACTGACGCTGAACGTCGATGGCGCAGTGCTGCAGAACTGGGTCGTCCGGCGCGACGAGCGTCGCGCACTGCTGTACTTCGGCGGCAACGCCGAGGACGTCGGCGGGAATGCGGCGCCGTTCGCAGCTGCAATCAACGACCGCACGCTGGTGTTTGCGAACTACCGCGGCTATGGCGGCAGCACCGGTGCGCCCAGCGAGGCGGCACTCGTCGCGGATGCGCTCGCGCTGTTCGATAGCCTGGCCGCCGACCACGACGACATCGCCGTGGTGGGCCGCAGCCTCGGCAGTGGCGTCGCGATGCAACTCGCCGCACGCCGACCGGTCAGCAAGCTCGTGCTGGTCACGCCGTTCGACAGCCTCGTCAGCGTCGGTCAGGCCGCGATGCCGTGGATACCGGTGACGCTGCTCGCGCGGGATCGCTTCGATTCGGCGAAAGTGGCGCAGACTGTGCAGGCGCCCACGCTGCTCGTGATCGCAACGGAAGACAATATCGTGCGGCCGGGCCACGCGAAGAAGCTGCTCGGCGCTTTCCCACCGGGCACTGCGCGCGTCATCGAGGCGCAAGGCTTCGGGCACAATGATCTGCAGGTGTGGCCGGCATACTATGCGCAGATCGCGCAGTTCGTGCGCTAGCGTTAACCCGCCCCATTGAGGACGGAAGTGCCCGCTTGTTCATCGGTGCGATATGCTCGCTTGCATGGCGCGGCGAGCATCCAGGCGAAAGGCTCCCGTGGGCGTCGTGACTGGCGTCCTTGGCAGCCCTTTTTTGGCTCATGTCAGCATCGTCAGCGACCGCGTACAGCCCGACATGCACCCGTTTTCGATGCCGCTGTTCGAGAATGGCCTCGACCTTCCGTTCACGACGCCGGTTACGTTCCTCGTCGGCGAGAACGGTTCCGGCAAGTCCTCGTTGCTCGAGGCGATCGCGTGGGCGAGTGGGTTCGGTGAGCAGGGCGGTTCGCGTGATCGTTCGTTTTCGGAAGGTGCTGACGGGCACACGCTCGGTCGGGCGCTAAAGCTGGCGTGGCGGCAACCTGTGACGGACGGCTTTTTCCTGCGCAGCGAGACCTTCTTCAACTTCGCCCGCTATCTGGAGGAGGTCGGTAGTACCTTTCTTGCGTACGGCGGTACGCCGCTGAACAAGCTGTCGCACGGTGAGGCGTTCCTGGCGCTGTTCCAGAACCGATTTGAAGACGGCATCTATCTGCTCGACGAGCCCGAAGCTGCTTTGTCGCCGGCGAGGCAGCTTGCTTTCCTGCGCGTGCTGCATCAGCTCAGTCAGGCGCGCGTCGCGCAGTTCATCATCGCAACCCACTCGCCCATGCTGCTGACACTGCCGGGCGCGACCGTCTTGCAGATCGAAGACGGCAGGATATTCCCCACGTCCTACGAGCGAACCGAGCACTACGAATTGACGCGCGGTTTCCTCGAGGACCCGGCGAAGTTCTATCGGTTCCTGCTGGTCGACGACGACGAAGACGATAAGCCCGCCTGACCCTGGAACTCGTAATCCAGCGCCGTGATGGTGCCGCGCCAGTAAGGCTTCGCGCCTTCCGGCAGCAACCACGCCACTTCGCCGGTCATCGCCACGAGCATTCCACCCTGCCGCTGGTAGTTTGACCAGCGGCCTTCCCAGGGTGTCGGAATCACCTTGCCTGCGACGGTTCGGCCGCGCGACTCCGCGAGCACCGACTTGATCAGGTCATCGGCGCCGAAGGTGAACGTCATCGTCAAGCTGATCGGTCCGTCGGTCAATGTGGCGCGCGCGGAAGTGTCGTTGATCGCCTCCCAGCGCACGCCCTGGCTCGGCAGCAACGCGGTGGGGTACCACGCCGCTTCGGCGAAGAAGCGCATCAACTCGCCGCGGGCGATCTCACCCTTGCCCTGAAGATTGACGAGCGTGATCAGGCCGAAGATCGCGGGTCGCAGCAGACCTTCGCCGGCAAAGTAGGCGTCATGCACGAGCACCGGCACACCGGGCAGCATCGCGATTCTGCCGTTCCAGACAAACCCAGGCGCCTGCGTGACGACGCGTTGCTCGGAGGTGAAGGACTTCCACTGGTCCTTCGTCTCACCCATATTGAACGTGCCTGCATGTGTGACGGCCGCCGTCGCCACGATCGGCGCGCCGTCAGTGAGTACTGCGCGAAAGTAGCGCTGCACCGGCGCGGGCAGGCCATCGAGCTCGCGCGCGTCGTAACGCGTGGCAGACGGCTCCTTGCGAGAGGCTTCCAGCCGTCCGTTCAGTTCGTCCGTGAGCGAGCGCCAGCGCTGCGCGCCGTACAGTGACGCGGCTGTGACCAGCAGCGCGAGCAGCAACGACGCCCCGATCACCCATTTGATGAATGTGAGCGTCATCGGACGGGTTCAGCTCTGCCCGGCGGTAATCCAGTAGATGACAATCAGGTTGCCATCGAAGTCAACGATGCCGGCCTCGCGCCCGAGTCGCCCGTCATGGGTGTGTAGCGGATGCTCCGGAACCACGGTGACCCCAGGCAGGGCGGCGGCAGCGCGGACTACGCCATCGAAGTCCGCGACGCGCAGTACCGCAGCGCTGCGCCGTGGTCCGACCACCCGTGGCAACGCGACTCCGACCGCCTCAACCAGCGCCAGCGTTCGCTGCTGTCCGGGGGCGTTCAATGTACACAAGCGAATGGTGGCGTCCGGCCCTAGCGCGAACACGTGGCGCGAGTATTCGACGTTCTCGCCACCCATGACGTACTCCACCGAGAAGCCCAGCGCGTCTCGATACAACTCAAGCGCACGCTCGAGGTTGCTGACGACGAGAGTTGCTCGCTGGAAGCGCAGTGCGTTGTTCTGGGTCACTGTCAGCGGCTCCCTCGTCATTGGTAAGTTGACAGCAGCCTGTCATGTTGGCAGATTCACGTCAAACGTCAGGCAGCAGGTGAGTACAACGCCGATGAATTCAGCAGCTGAAGCGACGCCGGCAGAAGAGGCGGGTTATTCGCTCGCGTTCGCGCGCAACATGGTCCCGGCCAGGATGGGCCCTTACTCCTCATCACTCCCTCCCATTTACCAGCGCTTTTCAGCTCACTACCTGGCGCTGGGCGGTCCCGGCCGAGGTGTGGACCGCCTGCACGGTGACTGGGGTGACCGTTCGCTGATGGTCGGGCAGTTTCCAAGCTATGCGGCGGTCGCCCAGTTCTGGTGGAGCCCGGAGTACCGTGCTGCGGCCGCGCTCAGAGTCGGTGCGGTCGATGTGGACGTCTGCCGGCTCGCCGGTCGTGCGCCGCAGCCCGAACACTCGCAGGTGCTCGTGCTGGCGTTCAGGTCAGGCGATCAGGCTGCCGATACCGCGCTGGCTGATCTGTGCGCGAACGCGGCCCAAGGATGGGGCCTCGCGCCGGTTGGCCCCGCAGGTTTCGAGGTGCTCGAAGGCGATCTCGCCAACTGGACGGTGCGCGTGTTGTCGTATGTGGATCGCGCCGCGCTCGAGGCTCACTGGGCGACGATCAAGGCTGCGTTCGACGGGCGTGGCGAGTTGCAGGCCTACGCGGCGCCGCGCGCTAGACAAGGTTGAGGGAGTCGACATGTCAACGAATCACACTGGCCCGGTCAAGCGCACCACAATCGTCGTTGCCGACATCGAACGCTCGTTGTCGTTCTACCGCGACCTGCTCGGCATGGACGTCTTCTACGATGGCCGCATCGGCAATCCTGGCGCGACGGATGTCACGGCGACGCCGTGTGAGGCATTGCGCATGGTCGTGCTGCAGGCGCAGAACTCAGAAATCGGCATGATCGGCCTGATGGAAATCCAGCAGCCGTGCCTGCCGCTGGCAGCCACCGAATGGGACAAGCGGCTCAAGACGGGAGAGGCTATTCTCGTCATCCCGACTGACGAAATGCGCGCGCTGCATGAGCGCATGGTGGCGACCGGGGTCTGCGTCGTCACGCCTCCAGTGCGCGTCGTGGTGCCCAATCGACCCGAGATTCACGAAATGATGGTGCGGGATCCGGATGGCGTGGTGGTCAACCTGACGCAGCGCGGGCCGCTGCGATGATGTCGGGCGCAACGCCCG
>JBIITU010000305.1:0-4350 GCA_044340335.1 Steroidobacteraceae bacterium | reverse complement strand
GACGTCAAGCTCGGCCAGGAACGCTACGGCCGCTGCGGAATGCGAGCGCGAGACGCCCCCTGACAACTTCCCACGGGATGCTCTTCACGGCGCCAGACTCCAGTTCGCGGGCACGCCGATCGATCTCCGCGAGCCAGGCTGCCTCGACGCCCGCTTCGGCCTCCTGATCGAGGCTGTCGAGGAGCGCGCCAATGAGGTCGACACGATCAGACTCCGGAAGAGTCAACGCCGCTCGATAAATGTCGTCTTTCGAAGCTGCCATGCGCAAACCCTACACCCAAGCCGACCGGCGGGGGAAATCGCGCCGCGCGATGACACCGAGCGGCGCGGCTGCGCCTGACGCCCGGGGGTAGCTCTGGGGGTACGTGTCGATCAGGCGCGCGCAATGCTATGATTGTGCGAGTGTTTTCAGGCTCCAACGGTCCAGGCCGGGGAGCCATTTCCAGCGTCAGGCAGCGCAACCTGCCCGCCCATGCGATCATCGTGGGTGCGCTCGACCGGGAAGCCACCGGCCAGCCCGTGGCTCGATCCTCCAGCACGATGCCATCGACACTCCCTTCACAGACGGAGAGCACGCCATGCCGCGTCGCATTCTGGTCGCTACCGATTTTTCCGCAGCCGCCCTGAGGGCGGTGCATAGGGCGGCCCGACTCGCCCGATTGCACGGCGCGACCCTGCGCCTGCTGCATGTTGCGCCCCCGACCTCGCGGATGTCCCTGCTGACACGACGCGCGGCGACCAGCGATGCCACCGTGCTGCGTGCAGCACGCGTGGCGCTGGAGACGGTCGCGCACGATTGCGAGAAGCGCTTCGGGCTTGCGGTGTCGGTCAGCCTGCTGCGTGGCAGCGCGCACGGCGCGATTGCGCGCGCAGCGGCGAGCGATTCGAGTGACCTGATCGTCGTCGGCGCTCTCGGTGAACACGAGGCGGCCCTGAAGCATGCGATCGGCGGCACGGCGCAGAAGTTGATCGGCGCTGCTGGCACCGACCTTCTGATCGTGCGCCGCGAACCCCGGCGCGACCACGCGCTGCAGCTGCTGGGCGTCGATCTCAGCGGCGCCAGCACAAGGCTGATCGCGCGGGCGCTCGCAGCGCTGCCTTCGAGCCAGCTCGCACTGGCCTGCTGCTTCCACCTGCCCCACGCGTCGCGTGCGCTGGCCTACGGCATCGGGCCGGAGTCGATCGAAGCCGAGTCGCAGCGCGTCGCGGCGCAGTTACGGCCGCAACTGACGGCACTGTCCCGCCAGCAGATTCCCGTTGCCCGCCGCGCCGGAACCGTGGTGCTGCATGGGGATCCGCGTGAACTGCTGCCGCAACAGGCACGCCTGCTGCACGCCGACTGCCTGACCCTCAGCACGGCGGCGAGTCGCTCACGCAGCCGGCAACCGCTGCTGACTTTCGGCGAAGTGGCGCCGCAGATTGTCGCGCGCGCAGGCTGCGACGTGTTGCTGCTGGGCTGAGGCCAGCGCAGTCAGCGGCTGACGCGCACGAACTCGTAGTCGAGCCCGGGCTGGCCGGGCACCAGGAAGGCGATCGCCCCACCCTCGAGCACGCCCTGCTCTCGATAGCGAATACGGTCGGCTTCGAATCGGACCGTGGCCTCGAGCTGCATGCGCCTGCCGCTGCGCGACACGATGCTGCAGCCGGCCGGAATCGAGAAAACCACGGCAGCGCCGGCAGGCTCTGCGGGCAAGGTGCAGGCGCTGCCGTAACCAACCAGTTGTTCCGGGCGCAGCGCGCGAAAATCATCGTCCAGCCTCGGGCGCGCCGGCGTTCCCGCATCAGGCAGCGTGAAGAAATCCATGCTCCAGACGCCATCACGCTGAGCGAACACCCACAAGCGCTGCCGGCTGATGGCGCCGTCCGCGCCACCCCGTCGCCACTCGAGGAACAGCACATGCGGGCCGAGCAGCGGCGCGTCGACCCAGCGAAACGTCGCATGCTGCCGATCGAGCCAGTCGTAGGGATGACCCGCCGCGGGCTCGCGCTTCAGAACGGCTGGCGCGGCATCGTACTGCGCCCCGTTGTCGAACACGCCGGCGGCCTCGCGCACGACGGCCGGGGGCCGCAAGTCGTTCGCGACGGGGACGCTGGATGTCTGGATTGCACAGCCTGACAGCGCCAGAGCGAGCATCATCGGCAGATGTGCCAGTGGTCTCATCCGATCGATGCTAGCAGAGCCCCTCTTGGCGACGTAGCGCCCGACAGGCAGGCTAGCCGCATGATGAATGTCCTACGCTCCTGCGGCGCTGTCCTCGCCCTCGCCCTGCTGCCGTTCAGCGAGGTCGCGCTCGCCGACGAGTCCGCGCGCCCGCGCACCTGCCTGGTGCTGAGCGGTGGCGGCGCGCGCGGTGCGGCGCACATCGGCGTGCTGAAAGTGCTGGAGCGGCAGCGCGTGCCGATCGACTGCGTGGTCGGCACCAGCATGGGCGCGATCATCGGCGGCGCGTGGGCTTCCGGCGTGCCGGCCGACCAGATCGAACTGGCGTTGCGCGCCGTGCGCTGGGATCGGGTGCTGTCCGACGACCCGGATCGCCCGCAGCGTTCGATCCGCGCGAAGGACCTCGAACGACGTCGTTTCGGTGGTGCCGAGTTCGGCTATCGGGACGGCGGTGCGGTACTGCCGCGCGGCGCAGTCATCGGGCACCAGTTCGAGTTCTTCCTCGCGCGCCTGTTCGGCGTACCCGTGACGCGCGACAGCTTCGACGACCTGCCCATCCCGTTCCGGGCGCTCGCGACTGATATCGAAACCGGCCGCCTCGTGGTGCTCGATCGCGGCAGCCTCAACGAGGCCGTGCGCGCCAGCATGTCCGTGCCTGGGGTGTTCTCGCCGAAGGAAATCGACGGCCGGCTGCTCGTCGACGGCGGCCTGGTCCGCAATCTCGGCATCGATGTCGCGCGTAGCCTCGGCGCCGAGCGCGTGATCGTCGTCAATCTTGGCACCACACTGGCCGGGCGCGACACGCTCGACTCGCTGGTCGGCGTCACGAGCCAGATGATCGCCATCCTGACGGACCAGAACGTCGAGCGCTCGCTTGAGCAGATCGAATCCCAGGATCTGCTGATCTCGCCTGAACTCGGCGATTTCAGCGCGGCGAACTTCGCCGCGGCGCCGGATGTGATCCCGCTCGGCGAGGCCGCCGCCGTGACCGCAGCGCCGCAGCTCGCCAGGTTCGCCGCAACCGAACCGCAATGGCTCGCGTGGCAGCAGTCGCTGGAGCGACGGCTGGCGCCCCAGCGCGTGTTCGAGTCCATCGTGGTCGACACGACACGCCTGCAGCGGGTCGACCCGGCCAGTGCGCAGGCGGTGTTCGAGGCCAGCTTCCGCACGGGTTCCGCCGCAACCGCGCTCGAGCGCGCCATCGACGCGCTGTATGCCACCGACGATTTCCAGCAGATCTCCGTGCGCAGCGCCGTGTCGGCCGAAGGCCTCGACACGCTGGTGGTCGAACCGCGCGAGAAGAGCTGGGGCCCGAACTACGTGCGCCTCGGCCTGACACTGGCCACGGACCTCGAGGGACAGAGCGCCTTCACGGTGCTGGGCGATTACCGCGCGACCTGGCTGAACCGACGCGGCCTCGAACTGCGCAGCACCGCGAGCCTCGGCGAGCGGAACTCGCTGCGCGCGGAACTGATCCAGCCACTCGACCTTGCGCGACGCTGGAGCGTTTCCGGCGCCGCAGCATGGCAGCAGCGAATCGACGAAGCCTTCATCGACGACACCGCCGTCGCGCGCTTCCGCCAGAGCACGCTGCGCGCCTCGGTCGATGTCGGGCACCGCTTCGACACCGTCGGAGAGTGGCGCGTGGGCCTCGAGCGCAAGCGCCTGAGTTCCCGCCTCGTCACGGGCAGTGCCGGCGATCTCGACACGGGCAGCAGCTCGACCAGCAGCCTGTTCTCGCGACTGGTACTCGACCGGCTCGACAGCTGGGATTTCCCGCGCTCCGGCTGGTATCTGCGCTCGGATTACGAACTGTCGGATCCATCGCTCGGTGGCGATCTCGAATATCAGCGACTGTCGCTCGAATGGCAGGGCGCGCGCGGCGGTCGCGACTTCAGTTTGTCAGCGCTGCTGCGATACGAAGACTCGCTCGGCACGCAGCTGCCGCTGACCGAGGCGTTCGCGCTCGGCGGGTTCGAGAACCTGTCGGGCCTGCGCGAGCGGCAAATCCTCGCCAACCAGGTGCTGTTCGGACGCGTGGTCTACAGCCGCCAGATCGGCCGCGGTGGCGCACTGCTGCGCGGCGTGTACCTGGGCGGCTCGATCGAGTACGCGCGCGTACGAGAGCGCCTGAACGCGCTCGACCCGACCTTCGAGGGCCTGGGCGGGTCGCTGTTCCTGTCGCTGGA
>JBIITU010000368.1:0-3688 GCA_044340335.1 Steroidobacteraceae bacterium | reverse complement strand
CGCGGCCGAAGCTCGCACGAACGACGCGCGCGCGCTGACGCCGCGCCAGATCGTCGCCGAGCTCGACAAGCACATCATCGGCCAGAACGACGCCAAGCGCGCCGTCGCGATCGCGCTGCGCAACCGCTGGCGCCGGATGCAGATCGATGCCGGGCTGCGCGCCGAAGTCACGCCGAAGAACATCCTGATGATCGGCCCGACCGGCTGCGGCAAGACCGAGATCGCGCGCCGGCTCGCGAAGCTGGTGCACGCGCCGTTCGTCAAGGTCGAGGCGACCAAGTTCACCGAGGTCGGCTACGTCGGCCGCGATGTCGAATCCATCGTCAAGGAGCTTGCCGAAGTCGCGGTCAAGATCACGCGCGAAGCAGCGATGGCCGAGGTGCGCGAACGCGCCGCGGATGCCGCCGAGGAGCGCGTGCTCGATGCGCTGCTGCCGCGCCCGCGGATGATGGGCTTCTCGACCGATGAACCGCGCGAGCCGCGCGACGCCGAGACGCGGCAGAAGTTCCGCAAGATGTTGCGCGAGCGGCAGCTCGACGATCGTGACGTCGAGATCGAGGTGCGCGCGCTGCCAGCGGGCATGGAGATCATGGCGCCGCCCGGCATGGAAGAGATGCAGCAGCAGCTGCAGTCGATGTTCCAGAACCTCGGTGCTGGCCGCAACAAGCCGCGCAAGCTGAAGGTGCGCGAGGCATTGAAGCTGCTCGTCGACGAGGAAGCCGCGAAGCTGATCAACGAAGAGGAGATCCGCGCCAGCGCGCTCGCCAATGCCGAACAGAACGGCATCGTGTTCATCGACGAGATCGACAAGGTCTGCCGTCGCCAGGAAAGCTACGGCGCCGACGTCTCGCGCGAGGGCGTGCAGCGCGACCTGCTGCCGCTGGTCGAGGGCAGCACGGTGTCGACCAAGTACGGCACGCTCAAGACCGACCACGTGCTGTTCATCGCCTCGGGCGCATTCCACGTCGCCAAGCCTTCAGACCTCATCCCCGAGCTGCAGGGCCGCTTTCCGATCCGCGTCGAACTGCGTCCGCTCGCGACCGAAGACTTCGAGCGCATCCTCACTGAACCGGATGCGTCATTGACGACGCAGTACGCCGCGCTGCTCGCGACCGAGGGCGTCACCGTCACATTCACCACCGATGGCGTGCGCAAGCTCGCCGAGATCGCCTGGTCGGTCAACGAACGCACCGAGAACATCGGCGCGCGTCGTCTGCACACGGTCATGGAGCGGCTGCTCGAGACGGTCTCGTTCGACGCCCCGGACCGCGCCGGCACGAATCTCACGATCGACGCGGGCTATGTCGAGAACGCGCTAGGCGCATTGGCGCGCGATGAAGACGTGAGTCGCTACATCCTGTAGCAGCCCGCTGCCGGGGCCCGCCGCGTCATCAGGGCGCGGCGTAGGCCGGCAACTGCGCGCCCGGCAGCACCAGCACTTCGAATTCCGCGATGCCGTCGCGCAGCTTGCGGATCTCGGTGTACTCGGGCGAGTTCCAGAACGCGCGCGCGGCCTCGAGGCACGGAAAGCGCGCGATGATGACGCCGCGTCCGGGCGGCGGCTGGCCTTCGAACACCTCGAGCGCCGGCGACGCCGCCTCGTACCACCCGCCGTGCTTTGGATACAGGCCCGACGCGGCCAGCGCGCGCGCATAGGCACCAAAGGCCTTGCGCTCGCGGATGTCGCCATAGACCAGCATCCGCACCGGGTCGGCACAGCGGGCCGGCGCATCGAGCCGTTCGAAACGATAAGGCCCGTGGCGCGGCCCCCAGGTCTGGGTGCCGTCGGCGGCGAAGCCGCGATCCCACTTCGTGAAGCCGTCGGCGGCGATCGTCGCCTGCGACACCGCGTAGCGCGCGCCCTTGTAGTCGTTGCGACAGCGGTTGCCGATCGTGCCGCCTTCGAAGCGCTGCGTCCCGGTGCGCGTCAGCACGAGATCGCAGCCCTCGAGCAGCCGCAGCGATTCAGGCGCGAGCGGCGCGAAGCGCGCCGGCTCCTGCCAGGCGCCGACGAAGCGCCCGGGCTCGGGCAGCGTGTAGCGCCGCACCGAGATCGTGCCATCAGGTTCGGCAGTCAGGCGCGAGATGCGCTGCATGTATGGCGCCGTGGCGTCTTTCATCCAGCTTTCGACGTATAGCCAGCGCACGCGCGGCGCGGCGGCATCACCACCCGCTGCGGCGCCACCAGCCGGCAGCCAGACCTCGGCCATGTGCCAGATCGCCGTCCCGTGGCGCGCGTCGAGCCTGGCCTGCTGCGCCGTCGTGAAGCTGCCGGTCTGCAACTTGATGTAGTCATCGAGTGCGTCAGCGGCGAGCGGCGCCGCAGCCAGCAGCGAAATCGCGAGGATCAACGTCAAGCGGAAGCAGTGCAGCGTGGCCATCTGGACGTCTCGTGCAGCGGCAGAGAGCCGCCAGTCTAGCCGAACACGCCAAGGTGTCCGTCACACGCCTGTCATACGGCAGCAGCCATCATCTGCGGATGATCGTTTCCGGCGTGAAGCAGCCATCGTCAGCCGCGCCTCGGCTCCGAGGCAGCGTGCGACTCGCCGTGCTCTGCGCGCTGGCCGGTGCGGCGGGCGTTCTTGTCTGGAGCACGCTGCAACCACGCGACCCACGGACCGCGATGCCGCTGCTCAGCCCAGCGCCCGTGGCAGCGCCTGACGCGCCGCTGCCACCAGCGACCTCGACTACGCTGCCAGACTCGCCGCTGCAGCGTTCGCCAGTCGATCCCGCTCGCGGCATCGCGAGCCAGGATGATCTGGTCGCGCCGGCGACGCCCACGCCGGACGCCGACGGCTTCTCCCCCGACTACGGCGCGCTCGTCGACGAGTTCCAGCAGCAACGCGCGCTGGACCCGCTCGTCGACGACTGACGTGCCCCGGAGCGGACTGCGACTGCAGGGGGGTGTCGCGCCGCAGCCCGCTCCGGTCGTCGGGGTTTCAGGTGCCGATGATCCCGCCGTCCTCACGGGTGATCACGATCGTCGCCGACCGCGGCCGCGTCTCGCCGTTGATGTTCGGCCAGGCGCTGTTGCCGCGCTCACCCGGATGCTGGATGTTGACGAACATCGTCCGGCAGTCCGGCGTCATCGTGATGCCGGTGATCTCGCAGTCACGCGGCCCGACCAGGAAGCGGCGCACTTCGCCGGTCCTGGTGTCGGCCGTCAGCATCTGCTGGTTGCCGTAGCCGCGCGCGGCGTCCGAATACCCATCGGTCTGGATCCAGAAGATGCCGTTCGGATCGACCCAGCAGCCGTCGGGACTGTTGAACGTCGCGGTCTCGGGCAGGTAGGCCTGCTGCGCCGTACCGGGGAAGGCCTGGCCTGCGTACACGGGGTCGAGACCGAGCGCCTGCGTGCGCGCGAGCGTCGGGCCGCCGAACAGGAACAGATCCCAGCGGAAGCTCAGCGCCTCGTAGCGTCCGCCGTCTTCCTTCCAGCGGATGATGTGGCCATCGCGATTGCGCGCACGCGGATTCGAGGCGTTGACCGGCTGGTTCGCACTGACGCCGCGATTCGTGTTGTTCGTCAGCGTCAGATAGACGTAGCCCGTCTTCTCGTCGATGACGCACCACTCGGGCCGATCCATGCGCGTCGCACCCACAGCGTCGGCAGCCGTGCGCGTGTTGACGAGGACATCCGCCTGGCTGGTGAAGCCGCGACGGTTGACCGGGTCTGCGGCCACCCAGG
>JBIITU010000255.1:0-5147 GCA_044340335.1 Steroidobacteraceae bacterium | reverse complement strand
GCTGCTGACGCTTGCCGTGCTGCCATGGCTCGAGCCGATGGCCCCGGCCGGGTTCCTGCCGTCAGGCCGCGATCTGCTGCTGCTGGTCGTGCTGGCCGTGTTCTGCACGATCGTGCCTTTCGCGCTTTCGTTGATCGCGCTGCGCGAGGTGTCCGCGTTCACCGCGCAGCTCGCGGTAAACCTCGAGCCGATCTACGCAATGGCCATCGCGGCCGTTCTGCTCGGCGAGGCCGCGGAGCTGGGGCTGCGTTTCTATGCCGGCGCGATGCTCGTGCTGCTGGCGGTGCTAGGCCACGGCGTGCTGTCGGTCCGTGACCGCGGCTGAGGCGGGCGCGCGCGCCGCCAGCCAGTGGCGCAGCGCGCGCTCGAGCACGGGCAGCACCAGCGGCTTGGTCAGGTAGTCGTCCATGCCTGCCGCGTGGCAGGCCTCGCGATCGCCCGGCATCGCGTTGCCCGTCAGCGCCACGATGGGCAGGCTCGCCCGCTCCGGCAGTTCGCGACGGATCGTGGCCGCAGCGGTGAAGCCATCCATGACCGGCATCTGGCAGTCCATCAGCACGATGTCCAGCTCCGGATCATCGCGCACGGCGGCTACGCCTTCGGCGCCGTTCATGGCCGTCACGACCGTGACGCCAAGATGCTCGAGCATCGCGCGCACGATCTCGTGGTTGACAGGGTTATCCTCGACGACCAGCACGCGCGCGCCAGAAAGCCCGCACTCAGCCGAGTGCAGGGGTGTCCCGGCGACGCGGGTGACAGCGTCAGCGGCGATCGCCTCGGGCGCGCAAGTGCTGGCCACCTCCGCAACCTGCTGCGGGCCGAACGCTTCGCTGAGTGGCACCGGTTTGGTCAGGCACTCGAGGCCCGGCGCGGGGGTGCGCTCGTCCGTCGGGCAGCGCAGGCCACGCCACGTGACGCGCCAGTCACGGCGTTCGAGCACGAGCCAGTCGGCGAGTGCGGCCGCTTCGCCATGGATGAAGTCATCGTCAAGCACGACGCGTAGCGACCGTGGCGCAGAGGGCCAGGTCGTCAGCGCTTCGATGGCGTCGGGGATGCTGCTCGTGGCCAGCACGTCG
Source organism: Steroidobacteraceae bacterium (assembly GCA_044340335.1). Taxonomy (GTDB): domain Bacteria; phylum Pseudomonadota; class Gammaproteobacteria; order Steroidobacterales; family Steroidobacteraceae; genus UBA964. Next base: position 4,071 of record JBIITU010000255.1, on the reverse strand, counting down.
CCGTAGCGGGCGGCGGCGATGCGCTGCAGCGTGTCGCGGATCGGGCCGTGCGGCGCGATGATCAGCGCGCTCTCGTCGGGCGTTGCATCGTCACTGCGCTGTGCGTCGACACGCAGCTGCGTTCGTGACTGCGGCGCCGCCGGCAGCACCACCCAGAAGCGGCTGCCCACGCCGGGTTCGCTGTCGAAGCCGATCTGGCCGCCCATGGCTTCGACGAGCTGGCGGCAGATCGCAAGGCCCAGACCGGTGCCGCCGAAGCGGCGCGTGATGCTGGCATCGGCTTGCGCAAAGGCATCGAACACGTGCGCAGCCTGCTCGGCTGCGATACCGATGCCCGTGTCGGTCACGACGATGCGCACCGCGTTGTCGCCAGCGCCGGAAGCAGCGATGGATTCCGCGGCGACGACCACCTGGCCGCGCTCCGTGAACTTGATGGCATTGTTGACGAGATTGCCGAGCACCTGTCGCAGCCGCACCGGGTCGCCCACGATCGCCGCCGGGCAGTCGTCCAGCACGGCGCCGGCGAGGTCCAGTCCCTTGTCGAAGGCGCGCGCGGCGAACAGGCTGACTACGTCGTCGAGCTGCGCATGCAGGGGCACGACGTCACGCGCCGTCTGCAGTTTGCCGGCGTCGGCTTTCGAGAAGTCGAGGATGTCGTTGACGATGGCGATCAGCGCCTCGGCCGAGCCCTTCATGGTGGTGACGAAGCGCCGCTGGCGCGCGTCGAGCGTCGTGGTCGTGAGCATCGACGCCATGCCAACGACTCCGTTCAAGGGCGTGCGCAGCTCATGGCTCATGTTGGCGAGGAACTGCGCCTTGGCGGCCGCGGCCGCTTCGGCCTGCTGCTTGGCGAGTTGCAATGTCTCGGCGGCCTGCTTCTGCAGCGTGATGTCGGTGATGACCGCGACGATGCCGTCGGGTTCACTGCCCCAGCGCCGCAGCGGAGCTTTGTGGACCAGCGCGTTCAGGCTCTGTCCGGCAGCATCGGGGATCGTGACCTCGTAGCGGTGCATGTCCCCCGTGTCCAGCACCACGCGATCGGTTTCATCGCTGATCCTGCGGTGTTTCGAGTCGTTGATCAGCACGGGCGCGCCGAGCTGCGGGCCTCGCACAATGCCAGTGAGGGTCTCCCAGGCCGCATTCAGTCGCAGCACACGGCCGTCGCGATCCTTGACGACGACGGGCAGCGGGATGGCTTCGAGCAGCGATTCGACGAACAGCAGGTTCTCGGCGAGCTGCGATTCCATGGTCTTGCGCGCCGTGATGTCGGCGATCACGCCCGTGACGCGCAGCGCGCGCCCGTTCGCGTCGCGCGCGGTCACGTTGCCGAAGGTATGCAGCCAGACCCAGTGGCCGGCGGCGTGGCGGACACGATGCTCGATGTCGAAGAAACCTTTGCGACCCCGGAGCAGATCGGCCATCTCCAAGTTGAAGCGGTTGCCGTCGGAAGGATCGGTGATCGATAGCATCGTTGCCATCGGCACTTCGCGCGGCAGTTCCGGGCGGCCAATGAAGCGCGTGAACGGCTCTTCGAAGAACACGTGCGGCGCGGTGGTGTCCCAGTCCCACATGCCGAGGTTCGCGGCCTTCAGGGCAAGGTCAAGGCGTTGTTCGCTGGCCGCCTTGGCGCGCTGCGTGTCGGCGAGCGCGGTACTCAACGCCGCGATCAACTGGCTCAGCGACTGCATGCCCGAGCCCTGGGCTTGCACCGGCGGCAGGCCCGCCACCGCAGCGATCCGCTCAGCCGCTTCCAGCAGCAGCCGTTCCGACTCTGCCCGCGCCTGCAGGTCGCCACGCAGGCGGTCGTTCAACTCGAAGAGTTCCGTCGAACTGATCTCGAGGCTGCGGGCGCGCAGCTCGAGATCGCGTTCGAGCTGCTGGTAGCTTTCGCCGACCGCCTCGCTCAGTTGCGCCAGTGCGCGCGGCCAATCTACCGTTCCGCCAGTCGGTGCTGCATCGCCGCCGGCCTGCGCCGCTTGCAGCCAGGTCTCCGGCTCGACCCCCGCCGGCAGCTGCAGCGCGCGCCGCAGCTGGCGCTTCAGCAGCCGGTGCATGTCAGCCTTCGGCGAACCGGGTGATCGTCATCGTCTGGTTGTGCAGATGATGGCCGGCAGCACCCTTGCAGTTCTCGAGGCCACCGTCGGAGCTGATTTCACCGTTGGAGTAGAAGCCGCTGAGCGTGCACTGCGCGCCGACGACATCGGCCACCGCCTCGACTTCCTCTTCGACGCGGGCGCCGAGCACCATGCGGCGCCCGACGCAGCTGACCAGCAGTGCGAGCGTCTGCTGCGGCGACAGTTCATCGCCAACCGTCGATTCGGCGGCGACTTCCGCACCGTTGATCAACTCGTCCGAGCTCGCTGTCATCAGGCGCAGGAAACCGTCCGGCGCGATTTCGCCGGCGAGTGTCAGGCTGCCGGCGGCTTCGTCGGCGCCGAGGATCGTGCGGATCACGCCGGTGTCACGTCCGTCGGCATCGAACATCGCGAACGGGAACAGCAGCGCCGACCCGGGCAACTGCGCGGCATACTCACCGAGATAGCGCTTGTACACATTGAGCGCGGGCTCGCCGTCGAGTTCATGCAGCACGTTGCCGCTGGCACGCGTCACGCGGCGCAGCGCGCCAAACGGCTTCCAGCCGCCGAACGTGCCGGTGGTCACTCGCAGCGCCGGATCCGTGAAGCCGACGGCCACGAGTTCGTGGCTCGAACTGCGCGCGCCTGAGATCACGTGTGTCTTGACGAAGCGGCCGGCATCGCCGGCCAACCCGCCGACCAGCGTGACGCGCTCGCCGAGCGCCTTGCGCAGCCCGCGGATCAGCGCACTGCCGTTCAGTTCGACGCCCTGGCCGAGCACGATGACGGAGTGCGGCGCGGCGCTGGCGAGCTTTGCGCCGAGGCGCTCGCCGGCGGCTTCGGAGTCGGTCATGCCGTGCACGGCTTCGTCGACGGCGACGAGTCCCGGGCGCGCGAATTTGACGCTCGTGACGACGGCGCTGCCGGTCGTCACGCCGTCAGTCGAGATCTCGCCGGCGCTCGAGCAGCCGACGATCAGTGACTCAGGGTAGGCCGCGCGCAGCGCTGCTGTCAGCGCGGCATCGGGCGCTTCGAAGAACAGCGGATCTGCGAAACACAGCACCAGGTCGGGCGCGGGATTCTGGCTGGCCTGCAGCGCGCCTGGCAGCGCGCTGGACGGAGTAAGTCGAACCTGATGAACCTGCATGGCAACGCCCCCGACACGTGTCTGTTGCAGCAGGTATCGGCCGGAGTACTGCACTCTTGAGGTGCATAGCTGGGCGCTCGCGCGAGCATTGCGTTCGACATAAGACGAGCACCGGGTGCAGCGGGCCTCCTGGCACCGCTGCACCCGGCTTCCGGTCAGGGAATCGCGCTCGAGCCCGACACGAACAGCTGGCGGGCACCCGATCCGAACCGGAAGGCGATCCAGTACTTGTTGGTCGCCGGGTCACGCGCCAGTTCGCTGGGATCGCTGCCGGTCGTGACTTGCACTGCTGGCAACCACTGTTCGTTCACGTTATCCCAGGCGCGAATGAACACGCCGAAGCCGTTCTGGTCCCAGGCGACGACGGGCTGGCCGCTGCTGCTGATCGCGATCGACGGGCTTAGCGACGAGAACTGCAGCGGCTGATCGATGAAGCCACCGCCGAGTTCGCGCCAGATGCTGCCCTCGAGTCGGCGCACGTAGACGCGAAGCTGCTTCACGTAGGCCACGATGGGTCGACCGGTGGGGTCGATGCCGAGGCGGAACGTCTCAATGTTGAAGTTCGGGAAGGTCGTGCCGGTGTCGACCAGCAACGGTCCACCGGCCGCCGGCACCCACGCGCCGCCGGACAGTCGCGCGACATACAGCGCCGTGTTGCCCGCTGCGCTTTCCACCCACGCGGCATGCAGTTCGCCATTCGGTGCGCGCGCAATCTTGACGCGGCTGACCTGTGTCCCGGCGATGCCCGCCGGGATCGGGCCGCCGCCGAGCGTGACCCACGCATTGTTCTCGAAGCGCCGGACGTAGGCCCGGTTTGCCTCGGCGAAAGCGACGACGTAGCTCGTGCCG
>JBIITU010000023.1:0-19318 GCA_044340335.1 Steroidobacteraceae bacterium | reverse complement strand
ATGCGCCGGACGGCGCCAGCCTCGCGCAGACGGACGCCGCCGTGCGCTTCGCGGAGCAGCGGCTGGCGGCGATGCCAGAGGTGCAGTCCTGGTTCGCCAACGTGGGGCACGGCAACCCGCGCATCTACTACAACATCTTCATGCGCAACGACGCGACCAACTACGGTGAGCTGTTCGTCCGGCTGCGGGAGTTCGACACCCGCAGCACACCGCGACGCCTCGATGCGCTGCGCGCCGAGCTGGACGGCTATCCGAGCGCCCGCTTCACCGTGCGCGAGTTCTCGAACGGGCCGCCCGTCAGCGCGCCGATCGAAGTGCGGATCGTCGGCCCGGACCTCGCCGTGATCGAGCGCATCGCAGCCGACGTCGAACGGTTGCTCGAGCGCATCCAGGGCACGCGCGACGTCGAGAACCCGCTGGCGGTGTCCCGCACCAACTTGCGGATCGCCGTCGATCCGCAGAAGGCGGCGCTGCTCGGTGTGCCCATGGTCGACTTCGACCGCACCGTTCGCCTTGCGGTTTCCGGCCTCGAGGCAGGCACGTTCAAGGACGAATCGGGCGAGCAGTACCCGATCACGGTGCGCACGCCGCTGGATGGCCGCGCTGATCTCCAGACGCTCGACAACCTGCGCATCCCGACAATGACCGGAGCGTCGCTGCCGCTGTCGCAGCTTGGCACGCTGCAGTTCGAGCGTGCGCCCGTGCAGATCGCTCGCTACGACCGGCAGCGCGCGGTGACCGTCAACGCGCAGATCCAGAGCGGCTACAACACCGGAAAGGTGACCGCCGAGGCGATCCGCGGCCTGGACGCGCTCGAATGGCCGCGCGGCTATCGTTATGTACTGGGCGGCGATGCACAGGCTGGCGCCGACGCGTTTGGCGGCATCGGCACCGCCATCCTGGTCGCCGTGTTCGGCATCTTCGCGATCCTGGTGCTCGAGTTCGGCAGCTTCAAGTCGACGCTGATCGTGTTGACAGTGGTGCCGCTGGGCGTACTCGGCGGCATGTTGATGCTGCTGGTGACGGGCAACAGCATTTCGTTCACGGCCAGCATTGGCTTCATTGCGTTGATCGGCATCGAGATCAAGAACTCGATCCTGCTGGTCGACTTCACGAACCAGCTACGCGAGCAGGGTGTCGAGCTCGACGAGGCGATCGAACGCGCCGGTGAGGTGCGCTTCCTGCCCATCCTGCTGACCTCCGCGACCGCCATCGGCGGTCTGCTGCCGCTCGCCGTGCAGAACATCGGTTTGTACTCGCCGATGGCGTGGGTCATCATCGGCGGCCTGATCACTTCGACGCTGCTCGCCCGACTCGTGACCCCCGTCGTTTACAAGCTGCTGCCTCCCCCCGTCGAGACGCCGCGTTCACGTGAGCGACTGTCCGAAGGCGAAACCTCGGGGGCGTTGCTGTGAAATCGGTGTTCCTCGACTACGCGACCGTCAGCGCCGGCGATCTCGATCCCGGCCCGCTGCAGCAGGCGCTGCCCGGCATCGTGCTGCACCAGGTGTCGACCCAGGCCCAGGTCATCGAGCGCGCCGCGGGCGCCGCCGTGCTGCTGGTCAACAAGCTGCAGATCGACCGGGCGGTCATCGAGGCCACGCCGTCGCTGCGCGTGATCGGCCTGACCGCCACGGGCACCAACAACGTCGATCTGGTCGCGGCGCGCGAGCGTGGCATCGCCGTCTGCAACATCCGCGACTACTGCACGCCATCAGTAGCCCAGCACGTGCTCGGCAGCATCCTCGCGCTGACGCACCGCTACGCCGACTACACTCGGCTCGCGCGCGAGCAGTGGGGCCAGTCGCCGCAGTTCACGATGCTCGATTACCCGATCCGCGAGCTGCGCGGCCGCGTGCTCGGCGTGGTCGGCTGGGGCGTGCTCGGCCAGGCCGTCGCGCGCGCCTGCGAAGCGGCGCTCGGCATGCGCGTGCTGGTTGCGCAGCGCGCGGGCGGCGAACCGGAGGCCGGGCGCATCGCGCTGCCCGAGCTGCTGCCGCAGGTGGATGTCCTGACGCTGCACTGCCCGATCACACCGCTGACGCGCGGCCTGATCGGCCGCGAGCAGCTCGCGCTGATGAAACCCGACGCGCTGCTCGTCAACACCGCGCGTGGCGCGCTGGTGGACATCGGAGCGCTGGCAGACGCATTGCGTGCCCGCCAAATCGGCGGTGCCGCGATCGACGTGCTGCCGCAGGAGCCGCCCATCGACGGCTCGCCGCTGTTCGCAACCGATCTGCCGAATCTGATCCTGACGCCGCACACGGCCTGGGCCGCGCGCGAGTCGCGCCAGCGCGCCATCGACGAGATCGCCGCCAACGTCGCGGACTGTCTGGCGGGCGGACAGCGCGGTCGCGTGGTCTGACAGTCGCCGCGAATAAACAGCGGGCCGGCATGTCGCCATGCCGGCCCGCTGCACCCCCCTGCAATCTTCAGTAACCGCGGCTCAGCGGTTGTAGGTCACCGTCAGCATCACTTCGCGCGGCGGCAGCACCAGGAAGCCACCGAGAGCGCGCGCCGCCACGAACACCTCGCGATCATCCGCAAGGTTCTTGGCCTGCAACCGCAGCAGCCACTCGTCACCGATGTCGAGACCCACGAAGGCATTGAGCCGCGTGTAGGCCTTGACGATCACGTCGTTGGTCGCCGCGGTCACGTAATCGTCTGTGCGGTACGCATCGGCGCCGAACACGACGCGGCTGCCGCCGGCGAACGCGACATCGATGCCGTAGTCGAAGCCCACCGACAGCGTGTAGTCCGGCAGCTGCGGCGGCGTGGCTTCGACGCCGTACAGCGCGGGCGCCTGATCAGCGGCACTGCCCGGGCGGATGTCCTTGTAGTCGCCTTTCAGCAGCGCAAGGTTCGCGAACATCGTCAGGTTGTCGCTCGGCACCCAGGTCGTCTCGAGCTCGAGACCCATGATGTCGGCGTCGGCCTGGTTGTCGACCGGGAACGACACCTGGCCGTTCACGACCTCGGTTGAGTTCATGACGATGTCCGAGACATCGGCATAGAACAGCGCGCCGTTGATGCGCAGCGTGCGGTCCAGCAGGTCGAGCTTGGTGCCGATCTCGTAGGTGTAGTTCGACTCAGGGTCGTAGACCGTCCGGGCGATCGAGGCATTGAAGATGTTGATGCCGTTGAAGCCGCCCGACTTGAAGCCGCGCGCGACGGAACCGTAAAGCAGCGCGCTGTCAGCCCAGTCCGCATCGAGCTTCCAGTCGATGCCGACCTTCGGCGTGAACTCCGTGAACTCGGCCGAGCGGATGATCCGCTCCGACGGGATCGGCGCGAAGCGGTACTGGAAGTCGAGCTGGAAGTCCTTCTCGTCCTTGACCCAGCGGCCGCCGACGGTGAGCTTCACTGCATCGGTGAACGCGTAGTCGAACTGACCGAACACCGAGATCGAATCCGTCTGCGCATCGATCTGGCTCGTTGATACACCGCCAAACGGCGCAAAGAACCAGCCGAAATCCTGGTCACCCTTCTCATCGAGCAGGTAGACGCCGGCGAGGTAGTTCATCTTCTCGCCGAACGCGGTGCCCGAGATCTGCAGCTCCTGGCTCCACTGCTCTGCACGCGGTGTCGATGCGCCGAGCAGGAAACCCGAGCCGCCGAAATCGGTGCTGAAGTAGTCGTCGGTCTTCACATAGCCGGTGATCGAACGCAGCGTCGCGGCGCCGAAATCCCAGCTCATGTTCAGCGACATGATGGTCTGCTCGGTGTCGCCGCGCGGCTGGTTCGAGATCAGGCCCGGCGGATAGACCCGGTCCGGGGTCGAGACGGTTTCATTGCCGAAGGTCAGCAGAACTTCATCCGACGTGTACTGACGCAGACCCATCGGGTCGGCCGGCGTCGTGCCCGGCAGCAGCTGCACGGCATCGTTCTCGCTATCCGAATACGACGCAATGAAGGTCGCCTTGAACGTTTCGTTCGGCGTGAAGACGACACGCGTGCGCGCCGCAATGCTCTCTTCCTTGCCACGCTCGCGACCGGTGAGCCGGTTGACGTACTGGCCATCCTTGTTCGTGACCTGGCCGGCGAACGAGGCCGCCCAGACATCGTTGATCGGACCGCCGAAGCTCAGGCTGCCGACATACTGCCCGTAGTTGCCGCCACCGCCGATCACGCGCAGCCACGACTGCTCGCTCGGGTCGCGGGTGACGAACTTGATCGCGCCGGCCAGCGTGTTGCGGCCGTACAGCGTGCCCTGCGGACCGCGCAGCACTTCGACGCGCTCGATGTCGGCGAGGGTGACGTTGTTGCCGTTCAGGCGACCGATGTAGACATCGTCGACATAGATGCCGAACGGCGACTCGGCGACGACCAGCGACGCGTCCTGCTGCAGCGAACCGCGCAGCGACGGCGACAGGTTGGTCGGCGACGTGACGTTGTTGCTCATGCGCAGGCTCGGCACATAGCGCTCGAGGTTGCGCGCCTCGGTGACCTGCAGCTTCTCGAGCGTCTCGGTGCTGATCGCGCTGACCGCGATCGGTACTTGCTGCAGCGAACCCTCGCGCCGCTCCGCGGTCACGATGACTTCCTCGAGACCGCCGGTCGGCTCGCTGCCCTGCGCGAGCGCCGCGAAGGGTGCGGCGGCCGCGACGACAAAACACAACAACGGCTGGTAAACCATCTGAACGTCTCCCTGATGCAAGTGACCCCGGCCCGTGAATGTAAGCCCGAACAACCACTTGGGGGAAGAGCCAGCGCGATCAACCGAAGCGTGGCCACGGCAACGCGCGTTGCCCGAACGCTACAGGGCTACCAGATCTTGCCGCCGATGTAGTGCCCGGCGGCGGGCAGGTGCGGAAAGTACTCGACCGACGCGAACGCGCCGGCCTGCCGGTAAGGGTCGTTCTCGATGATCTGCCGCGCGCGCTCCAGGCTTTGGGTGCGCAGGCTGTAGAGGCTGCCGATCGTGTTGATGCCGGTCGCGTCGAACAGCGGCCCGGCGACGTTGATCTCGTCGAGCACCGTTTCGATGTAGGCCATGTGCGCCGGCGTCGCGGCAGCCCGAACCTGCGGCCCCTGCGGCCCGTCGCGGCAGATGACGACCACTCCGGTGTTGGCGAACCTCTGGTGCACGCTGGCGCTGTTCATGGGCTGCAGCATAGCAGCCGGCGAAGCTGCGATAATCGCCGGCTCACGGGGGAGCGGGCCATGGCCGACATCAAGCTCAAGGACCTCAAGTATCTGGTTGCGGTCGCCGACGCACGGCATTTCGGACGCGCTGCGGAACGCTGCTTCGTCAGCCAGCCGACGCTGTCCGCGCAACTGAAGAAGCTGGAGGATTACCTCGGCGTGCAGCTGATCGAGCGCCAGCCCAAACGCGTGCTGCTGACGCCGGCCGGCGAGCAGATCGTCGCGCGGGCGAGGCGCGTCATCGAAGCCAGCGACGAGATCGTCGACATCGCGTCCAGCCATCGAGATCCGCTCGCCGGGCGGCTGCGGGTCGGGTTCCTGCCGACCATCGGCCCCTACCTGCTGCCGCAGATCATGCCGCGGCTGCGCAAGGCGCTGCCGCGACTCGACCTGATGCTGTATGAATTCCAGACCGCCGTGATGCTCGAGCGACTGCACGGCGGCGAGCTCGATCTCGGCATCCTCGCCCTGCCGGTCGAGCTCGACGGCCTCGAGTCACGCCCGCTGTACGACGAACCCTTCGTCGTCGCGATGCCCGCCGCGCATCCGCTCGCCAAAGCGGCGCAGGTGAAGCTTGCCGACCTGAGCGGCGAAACACTGCTGTTGCTGGAAGACGGCCACTGCCTGCGCGACCAGGCGCTCGAAGTCTGCAGTCGCCTCAGCGTGCACGAGCGGTCGGACTTTCGCGCGACCAGCCTCGAGACACTGCGGCACATGGTCGCGAGCGGTGCCGGTCTGACGCTGATGCCGGAACTGGCAACGCGCGGTGTCTATACGGCGACCAAGGGCGTCGTGATGAAGTCGTTCGCGAAGCCGGCGCCGTGTCGGACCATCGGCGCAGTCTGGCGCAAGAGCAGCGCGCGGGCCGCCGCCATCGAGGCGGTCAGCAGGGAAATAGCGGAACAGGTGCGCTGAAAAGGAAACGGCGCCCCGCAGCCGCAGGGCGCCGTCACTGTCAGGAACGCTGGATCAGGCCGTGCCCGGCTTCTTGACCCAGACCTTGCACCAGCCCTTGTTGGCAACCAGGTTCTTCGGGAACAGGTTGCAGCCGCGCCAGGCTTCGCCGTCCTTGCCCTGGATCTGCAGGCAGTTGCTGCAGAACTGGTTCGGCTTGTACATCGGGAATTTCTTGGCGTCGACCTTGGTCGCGTCCTCGAAGTAGCCGAGGGCGACGGCCGCAGGGGCCTTCGGGTCGAGCTTGGGTTTTGCGGCAGCTGCAGCCGGGGCCGCCGCGGGTTTCGCGGCCTGCGCATTCGCGGTCGAGACCAGCGTCTGGGCGGCCGCGGCGGTGCCGGCAGCCAGCGCAATGCTCTTCAGCAGATTTCTACGGGACAGTGACTCGGACATCGATTCTCTCCACAGGTGATCGGATGGGACATCAGTCGGCCCTACCTGACTGTGACCCCATTATCGCACGCCCGTTCATGAAGGCCGGCTGAACACCCACGATTCTGCGCGCCCGGCGGGGGGGCGGCAAGTGCGTACCTACCGCGACGGACCCGGCGCGGTGTCTGTCAAATTGCGTGACGGAGCAAGCCAGAGGGGGCGCCGCTGTCGCACACTGCGCGGATGGTTGCGTCCGTCGAGCACGACCCCGGCAGCGGGGTCACACCCTACGATCGTCTGGCCTTCGGCGCTGCCGAGGTCAGTCGCTGGCTCGCCCGCAGCGAGCGGGCAGACGAACTGCGGCTGCTGTTCGGCAGCGACGCGCACGCCGAGCTGACTGCGCTCGCGCAGGAGGCCGCGCGCGCGCGGCCTCCTGTCAGCCGCGCACCGCGGGTGTGGATCGTGCCAGGCATCATGGGCTCGCAGCTGGCAGCGAGGCGCGACCATGGGCTGCCGCCCGACCTGCTCTGGCTCGACGCGATCGATATCGTCGTGGGCAGGCTCGCGCGCCTGCGCGTCGGCGCCGAGCCGCGCCTGCGCGCCAGCGCCGTGCTGCTGCCCAGTTACCTGCGCCTCGGGCTGCGACTGCGCGCCGCCGGCTTTGCACCGCGCTGGTTTGCCTACGACTGGCGGCTTGGCGTGCAGCGCAGCGGCGCACGGTTCGCCGCAGCGCTGCGGCGGGACGCGCGGCCGGCCTGCATCGTGGCCCACAGCCTCGGCGGTCTCGTGACGCGCGAAGCGCTCGCACACCCGGGCCTGCCCGCCATCAGCCAGCTGGTGCTGCTGGGCGTGCCGGCGGCCGGCTCGTATGCAGCGGTGCAGGCGCTGCGCGGCACCTATACGGTCGTGCGCAAACTCGCGCAGCTCGACCGGCATCACGACGCGGACTCGCTCGCACGCGACGTGTTCGCGAGCTTCCCGAGTCTGTACGACCTGCTGCCGCGCGACGCGACTGCGCGCGACACGGATTTCTTCGATCGCGCGCAGTGGCCTGCAGCGGGACTCGGACCCGAGCCACGATTGCTGCAGGCGGCGCGACGGCGCGCGCGACCCGCCACCGCGAGCGCCATCCCCTGCGCATCGGTAGTCGGCGTCGGCACGCCGACTGTGGTGCAGGCGCGGCTCAGCGCCGATCGCAGTCAGTTCGAGTACCAGCTCAGCGCGGCAGGCGACGGCACCGTGCCCGCCGACTCGGCAGGCGCGGGCGGCGGCGCGCTCCATTTCACGCGCGTCGCGCACAGCGATCTGCCGCGCGACGCGACCGTTACCGCAGCAGTCGTGGACCTGCTGGCAGAGGGGTCCAGCACGCGACTCGCCCGGCGGGCCGAAGACTGCAGCACGGCCTCGCCGCCGCAGCAGCAGGTCTGCGATGCGCAACTTCGCGACGACCCCGCCAGCAAGGTTGACTGGCATGCGATGTCAGGGGATGCGCGCCGCATCTACCTCGAGCGACTGAACGAGTTGCCATAACAAAGGGAGTTCCGGTCAGCGGTCAACGAAACGCCGGCGACCGCGTTGACAACGCATCGGGAACCGAACGGATGGAAAGACTCATGCTTCGCAAGCCCACGGGGCACCTCGTTGCCGCCGTGCTGCTGCTCCTGCCCGCCATACCGGCCGTCGTTGCGGCCGACGCCGGGCAGTTCTCCGCCAGTGTCGCGACTTTCATCGACGACGCCGACGGCACCAGCGTCGACCTCGACCTGTACTGGGAGCCCACGACCTGGCTCGGTCTGGGCACGGGCATCGGCACGGCGGAATCGGCAGCGGAACTTGCCGACCTGGATGGCAACTCGCTGCGCGCCTCGGTCGACCTGCACGGCGAGTCACTGGGCGGCCGGCTGAACTGGCGCCGCTGGCAGGACAGCGGCCAGTTCGAATCGGACTCGGTGGCTGCCGAGGTCTACTGGCGCACGGCGAACGGTTGGCAGTTCGGCGCCATCGCGGAACAGCGTGATTTCACCGTCGACTATACGGTGCAGGTGCTGAATCGAAGCATCGCGCGGCGCGTCGCGTTCGACGGCCAGGGATTCGGCGCGCAGCTCGCCTGGTATGGCGACACCTGGGGTGGCTACCTGCGCGGCGTCACGTATGACTACGACGAAACGCTGGCGCGCGTGCTCGCCGCCGCGCAAACGCCGAACCTCGGGCGCTTCCCGCGCATCGAAGCGCTGGTCGCATCGCTGCTGACCCGCACCGCCGGTGCGATCGACCATGACGTCTCTGCGGGAATCGAACGGTCGTTCCAGCGCTCGGGGCTGCGCCTCGACGTGTCGGCGACGCGTGACGCACTGAGCGGCGCCGACAGTCGCAGCCTGAGCGTGTCCTATCGATACTCGCTGACGCCGCGGTTCGAACTCGAGGGCACGCTTGGCAGCGCTGACAGCGATGATCTGGACAGCGTGGGCTTTGCCGGACTCGCACTCAGCTTCCGCAACTGACGTGACCGCAGCGGCGTAGAATCACGCGCATCTCACGGAGCAGATGCGCATGCCCGCGCCCGCCCTGCTGTGGTTCCGCCAGGACCTGCGGCTCACCGACAATCCAGCGCTCGAAGCGGCACGCGTCAGCGGCGGCGCGGTCATCCCGGTGTACCTGCATGCGCCGCACGAAGAGGGCGAGTGGGCGCCGGGTAGCGCCGCGCGCTGGTGGCAGCACCAGTCACTCGCAGCGCTCGCGCGCGAGCTGGCAGCGCGTGGTTCGCGACTGATCCTGCAGCGCGTCGCACCCGAGTCGACGAGCGCGGCCGCGCTGCACGCGCTCGCGCGCGCGACCGGCGCCACGAGCGTGCACTGGAACCGGCGCTACGAGCCGGCAGTCATCGCGCGCGACAGCGCGCTGAAGACCGCCTTGCGCGCCGAGGGGCTCGCCGCGCACAGCCACAACGCCGCGCTGCTCGCCGAACCCTGGGAGGTGCGCAACCAGGGCGGCAAGCCGTTCCAGGTGTTCACGCCGTTCTGGCGCAATGTCGTGGGCCAGCTCGCGCCGCCGCCACCGACGCCTGCGCCCGCGCAGCTGGCCGCGCCAGACCAGTGGCCCGAGTCGCTGCCGCTCGACGCACTCGCACTGCTGCCGCGCATCCGCTGGTACGACGGCCTCGCCGCGACCTGGCAACCGGGTGAAGCAGGCGCCGCGCAGCGGCTCGAGCAATTCCTCGACTCGGCATGGCTCGAGTACGACAACCGCCGCGATGTGCCGGCGCAGCCAGGCACGTCGCGCCTGTCGCCGCACCTGCATCACGGCGAGATCTCGCCGCGCCAGGTGTGGCATGCGTTCGCGCGCCGCGCCAGCAGCCACGGCATCGATCCGACGCGCTGGCGCCAGTCGAAGTTCCTCGCCGAAGTCGGCTGGCGCGAGTTCGCGCATCACCTGCTGTATCACTTTCCGCAGACACCGACCCAACCGCTGCGCGCGGACTTCGCGCGCTTTCCGTGGCGCAGCGATGCCGCGCTGCTCGAAGCCTGGCAGCGCGGCCGCACTGGCGTGCCGCTCGTCGATGCCGGCATGCGCGAGTTGTGGCACACGGGCTGGATGCACAACCGCGTCCGCATGGTCGTGGCATCGTTCCTCGTCAAGAATCTGCTGCAGCCGTGGCAGGCCGGTGCACACTGGTTCTGGGACACGCTCGTCGACGCGGATCTCGCCGCGAACACGCTCGGCTGGCAATGGAGTGCGGGCTGCGGCGCCGATGCCGCGCCGTACTTTCGCATCTTCAATCCCGTCAGCCAGTCGCAGCGCTTCGATCCTGGCGGCGACTATCTCGCGCGCTGGTTGCCCGAACTCGCTGCACTCGATGTGAAAGCGCGCCACGACGTGCGCGATCCCGTCGTCGATCTGCGCGCGTCGCGCGAGGCGGCACTCGCGGCGTTTGCGCAGCTGCGCGCTCAGAGTTCACCCTAAGGCTTTCCCCTTCGGGGCCGCCCCGATTGAGGATGTAATGCATCGAACCTTAGGATGTTCTCCTAAGCCGATGAAATATCAGAAGTCCTTTTCGGATTGCTTTGAACCCCAGCGTGCGCTCCCCGTGACGGTCAGCGTCAGCGCGCGCGGACCCTGGCGAGATCGTCACGACTTGCGCGACGCGCTGCGTGAACATGCTCCGCGCCTGATCATCGGCGGTTGCGAGCTGTACGACCTCGACACCCGCTACCGCCACCAGATCGACACCACGCCTGACACCCTCGGCAGCGTCGTCACCTGCACCCATACCGAACCGACGCTTGCGACCGCGCGCGAAATGCAGCGCGCCACCAGCGCGCTCGCGGCCGCCGGTGCAACCGAAGTCCGGGTCGTGAATTCAGGTCTGACGCACGCGGCCGTTGCCTGGCGCCAGCTCACCGAAAGCCGCGACCTGTTCAGCCTGTATGCGGCGTTCGTGCGCTTCGTCACCAGCGATGCGCTGAAGGGCTCCTGCGGCATGCACGCGTTTGGTCAGCCTGATGTCGAAGTCATCGGCGACGTCGATCTCGCCGAAGCGTCCAACGCGGTATCGGCGTTCAACCTTTACGTGCTGGAGAGGCGGCCGCTGCTCGCGACCGGCCACTGGTTCTCGTGGCGCGACGAAGGGCCACGATTCAGGCTGCGGCGCGCGCCGTCACGACTGTTCCGGCCGGATGATTCGCGTCACAACCCGCAGGGCGTCTGGCAGCTGCAGGCGCACTGAGCGCGGCCGCAGGCCCGCGACCGCGCATGTTTCAGGCTGCAACAGCGGCAGCGATGCGCCGCTGCAGGTCGGCATCGGGCAGCGCGCCGCGACCGGCGGCGAGGTTGTCGCGCAGGTTCGCGACCTTGCCGGTCGCCGGGATCACGCAGGTGACGGCCGGATTCGCGATCACGTACTTCAGCAGCAGCTGCGCCCAGCTCGTGCAGCCGATCTCGGCGGCGAAGCCCGGCAGCGGCCGCCCGCGCAGCGCCGCGAAGATCTTGCCGTCGTCGAAGGCGCGATTGACGAGCACGCCGACGCCCCGTTCGGCGCACAGCGGCAGCAGCCGCTCGGCCGCCTGCGGCGTGGTCGCCGAATAGTTGATCTGCACGAAGTCGAGCTGCTCGCGCGCGACAATCGCCGCGACCTCGGCCTGCGCCGCCACCGTGAAGTGCGTGATGCCGATGTAGCGGATGCGACCTTGTTCCTTCCAGCGACGCAACGTGCGCAGGTGCGTTTCGAGATCGAGCAGGTTGTGCACCTGCATCAGCTCGACCCGCTCGCGCTTCATCAGTTGCATCGAGCGCGTCATCTGCGCGATGCCTTCCTGCTCGCCGCGGGTCCAGATCTTGGTCGCGATGAAGGCGCGCTGCTGCTGCGCCGGCGTCAGCAGGTCGCCGAGCACGGCCTCGGCCGTCGAATACATCGGCGAGGTGTCGATCAGTGTCGAACCGCCATCGAAGAACGCGCCGAGCACTGCTGCGAGCGGCGTACGCGCGTCGGCCTCGGCGCCGACTTCGAACGGCCCTGAAGTACCAAGCCCGATCACCGGCAGCTTCTCGCCGGTCGACGGGATCGCGCGCAGGATCGGTGCCGCCGCAGCGGCGGATGCAGCCGCGTGCACGACCCCACCCGCGCCGCCCAGCGCCAGCGTGGCACCGACCGCAGCACCATGACCCATCAGTTCACGTCTGTTCATGCCAGCCTCCGTGCCGATGCGAAACTCAGGCGCGCCGCCTCACAGCAGCGCGGCGTCCAGCTCGAGCACGCTCGCCGCACCCGTGGCGACGATGCGGGCCAGCGCCAGCGTCTGCGGCAGGATGTGATCGCCGTAGAAGCGCGCCGTCGCGAGCTTGGTCGTCATGAAGTCGCGATCGCTGCCGCCCGCCGCAAGATCCGCCGCGGCGATGCCCGCCGACTTCGCGAGCAGCCAACCGCCGAGCGTCAAGCCGCAGAGCTTGAGGTAAGGCACCGATACCGCCGCGCCGCGCGCAGGATCAGTCGCCATCGCCGCGAGCAGCGCAGTGGTCGCGTTGCGCAGCGCCGCGGCGGCCTCGAGCGCCGCATCGCGCGCCGGCGTGCCCGCCGGCAGCGCGCGCAGATCGGCATCGACTGCATCGAGCAGCGCGCCGAGCGTCACGCCGCGATCGCGCGCGACCTTGCGGCCGATCAGGTCGTTCGACTGGATCGCCGTCGTGCCTTCGTAGATCGTCGTGATGCGCACGTCGCGCAGCACCTGCGCCGCGCCCGTCTCTTCGATGAAGCCCATGCCGCCGTGCACCTGGATGCCGAGCGACGCAAGCTCGACGCCCGTCTCCGTGCTCCAGCCCTTGACGATCGGGATCAGCAACTCGCCGCACGCCTTGGCGGCGGCGCGCTGCGCGTCGTCCGGATGCGCGACGCCGAGGTCGAGCTGCAGCGCCGCATACAGGCCCAGCGCGCGCATCGCCTCGACCTGCGAACGCATCGTCAGCAGCATGCGCTTGACGTCCGGGTGATGCGCGATCGGCAGCGGCTTGCCATCCGGCGAAGCCACGGGGGGCTTGCCCTGCACGCGCGTGCGGCCCCACTCGGCCGACTGCTGGTAAGCGCGCTCGGCGAGCGCATAGCCCTCGAGGCCGACCGACAGCCGCGCCGCGTTCATCATGATGAACATGTATTCGAGGCCGCGATTCGGCTCACCGATCAGGTAGCCGACCGCGCCTTCGCTCTGGCCATACGCGAGCACCGCAGTCGGACTGCCGTGGATGCCGAGCTTGTGCTCGATCGAGATGCAGTGCACGTCGTTGCGCGCGCCGAGTGAACCATCGGCGTTGACCAGCACCTTGGGCACGATGAACAGCGAAATGCCCTTGACGCCCGGCGGCGCGCCTTCGATGCGCGCGAGCACCATGTGGATGATGTTCGACGTGAAGTCGTGCTCGCCGTAGGTGATGAAGATCTTCTGGCCGAACAGCCGGTAGTGATCGCCCTCGGGCACGGCGCGCGTGCGGATCGCGGCGAGATCCGAACCGGCCTGCGGCTCGGTCAGGTTCATCGTGCCGGTCCACTCGCCGCTGATCATCTTCGGCAGGTACAGCGACTTCTGCGTCTCCGTGCCAGTCAGCTCGAGCGCTTCGATCGCGCCCTGAGTCAGCATCGGACACAGCTTGAAGGCGAGATTCGACGACGCCCACAGCTCTTCGACCGCGGTGCCGATCAGTGTCGGCGCGCCCTGGCCACCGAAGTGCGGGTGCGCCCGCAGCGCCGGCCAGCCCCCGTCGACGAACTGCTCGTACGCGGCCTTGAAGCCGGTCGGCGTACGGACGCTGCCATCAGGGCTCCACTTGGCGCCCTCGCGATCACCGCTCTTGCAGAGCGGTTCGAGCACATTTTCGGCGAACTTGCCGGCTTCCTGCAGGATCGTGTCGCCAAGATCGGCGGAGTAATCGGCGAACTGCGCGCATTTCGACAGCTGGCCGTCATCGAGCAGCCGGTGAAGGACGAAACCCAGGTCTTTGAGTGGTGCGCGGTACATGCCGAGTCCTTCGGACGATTTAAGCGGGGTAGGCGCGAATTCTACCGCGCCAGCGCGGGCACGATGTTCGCAGCGAGGAAATCGACGAGCGCCGTCACACGCCGGTCGGTCGCGAGCTCCGCCGGATACTCCGCCGCGAGTGGCTCGCCCTCGGGCAGCTCCCAGTCCGGCAGCACGCGCGTCAGCTTGTGGGTGGCCAGACCCTGGCGGCACAGGAACTCCGGCAGCACGCCGATGCCGAGGCCCGCTGCCATCGCGGCGTGCACCACGGCCGGATCGTCAACCGCGAGCTTCGGCCGCAGCGCCACTTCGGCGCGGCGCGAGGCGAGGCCCAGCCGCAGCGTCTGCGTGGCGCCTGCGCCCGATCCCTCGGGCAGCAGCAGATCGTGCTGCTCGAGCTCTTCGGGCCGCACCGGCAGCCCGCGCTTCTGCAGGTATCCCGGCGTCGCGGCCAGCAGTCGCGGCGGCGCGCCGAGCACGCGCACGACCCGACCCTCGCGCGGCGTGGCACCGCTGCGGATCACGACCTCGGCCGCGTCGGCCAACGTCGTGTCAGGCGCGCCCTCGCCCAGCTCGAGTTCCAGCGGGATGTCGGGGAAGCGCTCGAGGAAGCGCGGCACCAGTGGCGCGAGCAGCAGCCGCCCCAGCGGCGCATCGGAGCGCACCCGCAACGGCCCGCCGCGCACCGTCGTCAGCGCCTCGGCCTGGGCGCGCACGGCGTCGCTCGCGAGCAGGATCTCGCGGCAGCGCGGCAGCAACTGCTCGCCGGCCGGCGTCAGATGGATGCGGCGCGTGGTGCGCTCCAGCAGCCGCAGTCCGAGGGCGCGCTCGAGCTCGGCGACCGCGCGGCTGACCGCCGCCTTGGGTACCTTCAATGCCCGCGCCGCCGCCGAAAAGCCATTCAGCTCGACGACCTTGGCAAAGGTCGCCATCTGGGACGGCAGCCAGATTAGCGTCATTTCCAGAACTCCCGCTCGCAGCAAGCGATCTATTGTTTCACCAAGGATACCATCCGCAGTAGGGCGGTATCGCTACAATCCCCGCTCCCGTTTTCCCCGGAGCACCGATCCCGTGTCGCTATCGACTTACCAGATGTCCGTCGAGCTCTTCGTCAACATGCTGACGAACCTGCGTTCCATCCTCGTCAAGGCAGCGGCGCACGCGGCAACCCAGAAGCTGGAAGCCGAAGTGCTCGAGCGCTCACGCCTCGCGCCCGACATGTTTCCGCTGTCGCGCCAGGTGCTGCTCGCCGCCGACTTCGCCAAGAACAGCGCCGCACGTCTCGCGGGCGTCGAACCGCCGCGCTTCGAAGACACGGAAGTGCAGTTCACCGACCTGATCGCACGCGTCGACAAGACGCTCGACTACCTGAAGACGCTGACGCCGGCGCAGTTCGACGGTGCCGAAACGCGCCACATCAAGGTGCCGCTGCGCACCCGCACGCTCGAGATGGAGGGCCTGCCGTTCCTGCAGAAGTGGGTGCTGCCGAATTTCTATTTCCACGTCACGGCGACCTACGCGATCCTGCGCCATGACGGCGTCGCGGTCGGCAAGCAGGACTACCTGGGCGGAGTCTGACCCATGACCATGCCACGCCGCCGGCTCGGCCGGCAGGGACTCGAAACCTCCGCGCTCGGCCTCGGCATCATGGGCATCAGCGGCGTTGCAGGCATGCCCGACATGTATGGCAAGCCCGATGTCGAAGAAGGCATCGCGACGATCCAGCGCGCGCTCGACCTCGGCATCGACTTCATCGACACCGCCGAGGTCTACGGGCCCTGGAGCAACGAGGAAGTGCTGGGCCGCGCGCTGCGCGGGCGGCGTGCGCAGGCGATCATCGCGACCAAGTTCGGCTTCCGGCTGACGCCCGAAGGCAAGGTGCAGGGCGTCAACAGCCATCCGGATCATGTCCGCAAGGTCATCGACGAGAGCCTCGCCCGGCTCGGCACCGACTACATCGACCTGTGGTACCAGCATCGGCTCGATCGCGACGTGCCTATCGAGGAGACCGTCGGTGCGATGGCCGAACAGGTGCGCGCCGGCAAGGTGCGCTACCTCGGCCTGTCGGAAGTCGGCGCCGCGACGCTGCGCCGCGCGCATGCCGTGCATCCGATCAGCGCGCTGCAGAGCGAGTATTCGATCTGGGAGCGCAACATCGAAGGCGAAGTGATGGACACCTGCCGCGAGCTCGGCATCGGCATCGTGCCGTACAGCCCGCTCGGCCGCGGTTTCCTGACCGGCGCCGTGGCGACGCCCGACGCGCTCGAACCGCAGGACTATCGCCGCAACGACCCGCGCTGGCAGGGCGACAACTTCGCCCGCAACCAGCGCATCGTCGCGGCCGTGCGCGCGGTCGCGGCAAAGCACAGCGCCACCGCTGCGCAAGTCGCGCTCGCGTGGCTGCTGGCGCAGGGCGACGACATCGTGCCGATTCCCGGCACCAAGCGGCGACGCTGGCTCGAAGACAACGCCGGCGCAGCGCAGGTCAAGTTGAGCGCAGCGGATCTGGCCGCGCTGGATGCACCCGGCCAGACGGCCGGCGCGCGCTACGTCGAGCGCGCGATGGCGATGATCGACCGCTGACGCCCGGCGCGCCGGGCGCAGTGCGTATCAGGCGCGCCGACGATCGTCGTCGGCCTGCGCCCCGCCCGTGCGATCGACGACGGCGCCCGCACCACCGACGACGCGCCACGGCTGGGCCGCTGGTCGCGCCGCAGGCTGCAGCAGCTCGGTCGCTTCATCGGCGACCACGCCATTGCGGATATAGATGCGCCGCTCGCAACGCTCGGCCAGGTCACGGTCGTGGGTCGATAGCAGGAAGGTCGTGCCCGTCTCGTGCTGGATCTCGCGCATCAGGTCGAACGCGGCGTCCGCGTTCTCGCGATCGAGATTGCCGGTCGGCTCGTCGGCCAGCACCAGCGCGGGCTTGTTCATCAGCGCGCGCGCGATCGCGACACGCTGCTTCTGGCCGCCGGACAGCCGTGTCGCGCGGTAGTTCATACGGTCGCGCAATCCGACGCGCTCGAGCAGCATCGCGGCGCGTTCACGGCCCTCTTTCGTTTCGCGGCCGACGCGACCGGCATGCGGGAACAACACGTTCTCGAGCGCCGTGAAATCCGGCAGCAGGTGGTGGTACTGGAAGATGAAGCCGATTTCCTGATTGCGGAACTGCGACAGGTCGCGCTCGCCCATACCGGTCAGTTCGCGACCGAGCATGCGGAAGCTGCCGCTGGTCGGCTTCATCAGCGTGCCGAGGATCGACAGCAGCGTGCTCTTGCCGCTGCCGGAAGGGCCGAGCATCGCGACCATCTCGCCGCGCGCGAGCGAGAACGTCACGCCCTTGAGCACGTGGGTCTGGAACTCGTTGTCGACGAACACCTTGCGGATGTCGTTGACCTCGAGCAGCGGCGTGTTGTTGTCGTCCATGGCGATGGCTCCCTTGGAATCTGCAGTCGCGGCGTGGTTCATTGTGAAATCGCCTCCACCGGATCAATGCGTGATGCGGCGCGCGCGGGCCACAAGGCCGCGGCGATGCTGGCTGCCGCGGCAAGCAGCAGCGCGGCGTCGTACTGGCCGAGCGACGGATCTACCGGCAGTCGCCCGCCGCTCGCCGCCTGGATCGCGACGCTGAAGCCGAAGCCCATCAGGCAGCCGATGATCGAGCCGATGATGCCGATCAGTGCGCCCTGCAGCATGAACACCGACAGCACGAAGCGCTCGGAGATGCCGAAGCTGCGCATGATGCCGATCTCGGGCCGGCGCCGGAACGTGGTCAGCAGCAGCGCGCTCGCGACGCCGACCACGATGGTGATCAGCGTGAACATCTTGATGATGTTGCCGGAGCTGCCCTGGCCTTCGAGCGCTTCACGCAGTCGCTGGTTCTTGTCCATCCACGCCGTCGCTTCCAGGCCGGTGGTATCGGCGAGCTGGCGCGCGACCGCGCGCGCCGCGTAGATGTCCGCGAGCTTCACTTCGATTTCGGTGATGCCCTCGGGCAGGTCGAACAGCACGCGCGCGGTGTCGAGGTTCACGAACGCGAGGCGCGAGTCGAGGCTGTCGACACCGGTGGTGTACAGCGCGCGCACCGTCAGCGTGCGCTCGCGTCCCTGGTCGCTGGCGACGAACAGCGGCTGGCCGACGCGCAGGCCCAGGTCGTTAGCGAGCTTGCGGCCGATCAGGATGTCGTTGATACCCAGGCGCGGCTCACCCTCGACGATCGCGTCGTCGATCGGCGCGATCGCCGACAGGCGCGACGGCTCCACGCCCTTCAGCGTGACCGGCAGCGTCTGCTGGCCGCGCGACGCCAGCGCTGTGCCGAGGATGTTCAGCGACACTCCGGTGACGCCCGGAATAGTGTCGATGACCTGCTCGGCCGTGCGCCACTGCTTGATCTGCGGGCGGCGTTCGAGCGAGCGTTGCGACGCGACCAGGCGCTCGGCGCCGTCAGTGGCCGGCGCAACGCGCGGGTTTGCCTTTTCCGGTTCGATCGTCACGTGCGAGGAATTGCCGACGACGCGCTGGATCTGGAATTCGGCAAGGCCGTTGATCAGCGCGGCGTTGAACGTGAACACCGTGACGGCGATCGCCACGCCGCCGATCAGCAGCGCCGACTGCAGCCGGTTCGACAGCAGGTAGCGCAGCGCTACTTTGAGATCAAAGCGCACGACGGGCCTCGCTGCCACGCGGGCGCTGGCTGGCCGGTACATCGGCGAGATTGGTCGTCGGCGCTACGTGCTCGCCGATCAGGTCGGGACGCGGTTGCGCGAGCAATTGCTGGCCGGGCTCCAGCCCCGCCGTGACGATGACCCGCTCACTCGGCCATTCGATGAAGCTGACCGGTTTCTCGGCGACACGGCCGCCGTCGACCACCAGCACGCGCGCGCTCTGGTCGCGACCCAGAATCGCACTGCGCGCCACGGTGATGGCCTGCGGGCGCTTTTCGACGATCAGGTTGATGTCGGCCGTCAGGCCCGAGCGCAGGTCGGTGACCGGCGTGTCGAAACGCAGCCGCACCTTGGCACCGCCCGTGCGCGGGTCGACCTTGGGCGACACGTAGGTCAGCGTCGCCGCGAACGGCTGCGGCCGGCCGGCGATCAGGATGTCCGCCTTCAGGCCCTCGCGGACTTCGGCCAGGAACTGTTCGTCGACGTCGGCTTCGACTTCGACATCCGCCAGCGGCGCAATCTCGTAGATCACGGTGGATGTGGTGACGACCTGGCCCGGATCGACCGGACGCGACAGCACCACACCCGCGACCGGCGCCGTGATGGTGTTGTCACGCAGTCGCGCGCCGACTTCGCGGCGCGTCGCGGTGAGGCGCACGAGCTCCGCCTGCGCCGGGTCGAGAT
>JBIITU010000386.1:0-3428 GCA_044340335.1 Steroidobacteraceae bacterium | reverse complement strand
GCAAACCAGGACTCCTGACCCTGACGATCAAGGACAAAAGCGCCTTGTATCTGGCCTACATGCCGTTCGTGAAGAACGGCGGGATGTTCATTCCCACCAACAGCAACTACCGCCTCGGCGACGAGGTGTTCATGCTCCTGAACCTGATGGGCGAAGACGAGAAGCTGCCCGTCGCGGGCAAGGTCATCTGGGTGACGCCGAAGGGCGCGCAGGGCAAGCGCACGGCCGGCATCGGCGTGCAGTTCAGCGACCAGGATCGCGGCCAGACCCAGAAGAAGATCGAGACCTATCTCGCCGGCGCGCTCGCAGGCGACAAGGCAACCCACACGATGTGAGCGTCCGCCGCGCGCGGACCGACTCGCTCAGGCGGAGCGGCGCAGCGCCACCTGCGCCTGCGTGATGCCGCCCTTGAGCACGTAGGCGTCGAAGCCTTTCTCGACCAGGATGTAAGCGGCGGCCGCACTGCGCCGGCCGGTATCGCAACAAACGATGTACGGCGTGGCCGGATCCAGCGTGCCGAGCTTCAGGCGAATGAAGTACAGCGGAATGTTGATCGACCCCTCGATCGACAGGTTCTGGAACTCGCTCGGCAGGCGCACGTCGAGCCACTTGCCGCCGCGCTCGAGTATCTGTCGTGCCTGAGTGTCATCGACGTAGTGCACGAGCGGGTCGTTCATCAGCTCGCGGAAATCCTGCTTGGCAAGGCGCACCAGTACGCCATCCGACAGCATGCGCACCGTCGCATTGCGCTTGGCTTCGGCAATCAGCGCTTCCTCGCCGAAGGTGTCGCCGGGGCCCAGTTCCGCCAGGCGTATGCCTTCCTTGTTGAGCGGCGTTTCGCGCGTCACGCCGACCTTGCCGCTGACGATCGCGTAGAAGAAATCACCTTCTTCGCCCTGCTTGACGATGACTTCGCCCGCGCGATACGACTGGCGCTGCATGCGCATGAAGATCGCCTGGATGTTGGACGGCGGAATGCGCTGGAACGAACTGCTCGACAGCAAGGTCGTCATCCAGTCGTCGGTCCCGGCTGCATCGCCGGCGCGCAAATCCGACACCTCGTAGCTGCCGGTCTGGTCCCAGGTGATCATGACGTCGAGCAGTTCGCTGTCGACCGACAGGTACTCGACCTCGTCGACGGCGCGGGCGGTGAACTTGCGCGGCTGGAAATGGGACAGCGGGTTGCGCGCCTCGGGCGTGCCGCCACGGATCATCGCGACGGTTTTGTCCCCCTCGCGCAATTCGACGAGACCGGAAATGAGCCAGACGCTGCGCTTGTCGCGCTCGCCTTCCTTGAACAGCATGCGGCCGGACGCGGCGGTGCGCAGGCCGACCTTGCGCGCGAGCGCAGCGAGGTTGTCCCGCTTCATGCCCTCCAGGGGTGCGAGGGACTTCAGCAGCTCGACGCTGACCGGACTTTCGTCACTCATCGGGGCTCTTGAGGTCGCAAAGCGGCGACGATGCTAGCACAGGGATTTCCGCTACCCGCGCAACGCAGTTCACCGTTTGTCGGGTGCAGCGGCAATCGACTGCCAGCCGGCATCGGGCCGGAACCGGGCCCCATGCTGCGCCGCAAGGGCCTCGAGCCGGGATACGACCTGCGTCACACCACGGGTACGGGCGTAGTGCAGCGGGCCGCCGCGGAATGGCGCGAACCCGGCCCCGAAGATGATGCCTGCATCGAGCAAGTCGGCGTCCGCGACGATGCCCTCGCGCAGGCAGGCTGCGCATTCGTTCAACAGCGCGAGAATCAACCTGTCGGCCAGTTCCGGCGGCGGGGCGGCGACGTCAGCCGGCTTGACGGGCTTGCCGTCCCGCCAGACGTAGAAGCCTTCGCCAGACTTGCGACCGAGCTTCCTGGCTGCGATCAGCGCGTCTAGCCGGCTCAGGTCCGGCGTGGCGCGCGCCAGCGCCTTGGAGACGATATCGCCGACATGACGACAGACATCCAGGCCGACGACGTCCGCGAGTTCGACCGGACCCATGGGCATGCCGAATTCGATCGCGGCCCGATCGATGCTCGCGAGGGGCACGCCTTCGGCGGCAGCGTACATGGCTTCATGCAGGTAAGGCACGAGCACGCGGTTGACCAGAAAGCCCGGTGAGCTGCGGCAGGGCAGCGGCAGCTTGTCGATCTGGCGCGCAAACGCGAGGCCCGCCGACGCGATCTCAGGTCGCGTCGAGGTGGAGGAGACGACTTCCACCAGCGGCATCTGCGCCACCGGGTTGAAGAAATGCAGTCCGAGGAAGCGCCCTGGGTCGCGGCGCCCTGCTGCCAGATCCTCGAGCGGAATGGACGACGTGTTGCTGGCCAGCAGCGCCGTCGCCGGCATGCTCGCCTCGAGACGCGCAAACAGCGCCTGCTTCGCCTCGAGGTTCTCGAAAATGGCCTCGATGACGACATCGGCACGCGCAGCGCCCGCACCATCGACATCGGCGCGCAGTCGCTGCACCGCGTCGGCGACTTTGGCTGGTTCCCGCAGCCGTCGTTCGAACAGCTCGCGCGCGCGCTGCAGCGCTGGCTCGATGTACTCGATGCCGCGGTCCTGCAGCGTGACGTCGAGGCCACGCGCCGCGCACCAGGCTGCGATATCGCCGCCCATGACGCCGGCCCCAACCACGTGCACGCGCTGCAGCGGTGCCCGCTCGCGGCCACCCAGTGCCTTCAGGCGGTCCTGCAGGCCGAACACACGTACCAGGCTGCGGGAGGTCGGCGTCAGGAACAGCCGCGCGATCGAACGCGCCTCAGCCTCATAAGCGGCCGTGCCGCGTGCCCCGTGCCTGGCCCACAGATCGACAATGGCGTACGGCGCGGGGTAGTGCTCGGCGCGCGCGCGCCGACGCAATTGGCCCAGCACGGCGCGGCGCACGAATGGACGCGCCGGCGCAAGCGACAGCAGGCGCTCTTTCAACGGCGGCCGGTGCGGCGCGGGCTGCGCTGCGATCAGGTCGCGCGCCGCCTGGGGCAACGATTCCATCGTGGGCACGAGCCGGTCGACCAGGCCCAGCCGTTGGGCCTTGTCGGCACGGACGTTGCGTCCGGTCAGCATGAGATCGAGGGCCGCGCTCGCACCGATCAGGCGAACGGCGCGCACCGTGCCACCGAAGCCAGGGTGAATGCCCAGCATGACTTCGGGCAGGCCCAGCGTCAGGCGGTCGTCGCCGAGTGCGACGCGATAGCGGCAGGCGAGGGCGAGTTCGAGGCCGCCGCCGAGGGCAAAGCCATGCAGCAGCGCCACGGTAGGACAGGGCAGCGACTCGAGCCGATCGAGCACTTTCTGACCGGCCCGCACCAGTTCGTAGGCTCCCTGCTCGGAGTCGAGGCCGCCGAACTCCCTGATATCGGCGCCGGCGATGAAGCCGCTGCGTTTCGCGGAGCGAATCACGACACCGCGCGGCAACGCCGCCTCGAGTTCGCCCAGTCGGGC
>JBIITU010000022.1:0-19381 GCA_044340335.1 Steroidobacteraceae bacterium | reverse complement strand
CGGGCTCGCCGGTGGCGCGATCCCACAGCACGGTGGTCTCGCGCTGGTTCGTGATGCCGACCGCGACGACATCGCGCGCGGTCGCGCCGGCGCGCGCCAGGACTTCGCTGATCGTGGCCGATTGCGTCGCCCAGATTTCGTTCGCGTCGTGTTCGACCCAGCCGGATTCCGGAAAGAACTGCGTGAACTCGCGCTGCGCAACGGCGACGATGTCGCCTGCGTGGTCGAACAGAATCGAGCGAGAACTCGTCGTGCCCTGGTCGAGCGCCAGCACATATCGGGACATCAGGATCTCCGCTTGCGCAACCACGCCTCGACGCGCTCCACCGCGGCCGCGTCGCAATGCAGTCCGAGCTTGCTGCGGCGCCAGAGCACATCCTCGGCCGTCTGCGCCCACTCGTGCCGGCAAAGATACTCTAGTTCACACTCGTGCAGCCCCGGCGCCAGCTCCGCGCCCATTGTGTCGGGCGAGATCGCCGCGCCCAGCACCTGCGACACACGCGTGCCGTAGGCGCGTGCGAGACGCTGGCGCATCGCAGCCGGCAGCGCACTGTAGCGCTGCGCCAGTTGCTGCAGGAAGGCGTCGAAGTCGCCCTGCGGCAGATCGCCGCCGGGCAGCACTGCCGAGGCCGTCCACGCGCTACCCATCGCGGGAAACACCGTTGCCAGTTGCTGCAGCGCCTCTTCGGCGAGCGCGCGGTAGGTCGTGATCTTGCCGCCGAACACGGTCAGCAGCGGCGCCGGCGCGCGCGTCAGCTGCAGTGAGTAGTCCCGGGTTACGGACCGCGCGTCAGCCGATTCGTCTTCGAGCAGCGGGCGCACGCCCGAGTAACTTGCGACCACGTCGCGCGGCGAGATCGGGCGCTTGAAGTAGCGATTGGCCAGTTCGCAGAGATAGTCGATCTCGGCAGTGTCGATTCGGACGTCTTCAGGCGCGCCGTCGTGCTCGATGTCCGTAGTGCCGATCAGCGTGAAGTCGTGCTCATACGGAATCGCGAAGACGATGCGTCGGTCCGGCGCCTGGAAGATGTAGGCGTGGTCATGCTCGAACAGGCGGCGCACGATGATGTGACTGCCCTTGACCAGCCGCAGTTCGCGCCGATCCTGCACCGGTGTCGCGGCTGCCAGGAAGCTCGCAGCCCAGGGACCCGTGGCGTTGACCACAGCCGCAGCGGTGATGATGTTCGTCGCAGCCGGCCCGCCGCCCGGCGGCGACGAGGTCAGCGTTGCGCGCCAGCCTTCAGCGGCGGACTCGAGCCGCTCGCAGCGCGTGCGCGTCAGCACCGCCGCACCCCGCTCGACGGCGCCGAGCGCGTTCAGCACGACGAGACGCGCGTCGTCGACCCAGCCGTCGGAGTAGACGAAGCCGCGCGTGAACTGCGCCTGCAGCGGCGCACCGGCCGGATGCCGGCGCAAGTCGATCGCCGCGGAGGCGGGCAGGCGGCGTCGCCGCGCGAGGTGGTCGTACAGGAACAGCCCGGCGCGGATCATCCAGGCGGGCCGCAAGTGCGCATCGTGCGGCATGACGAAACGCAGCGGCCACATGATGTGCGGTGCGCTGTCGAGCAGCACTTCGCGTTCGCGCAGCGCCTTGCGCACGAGGCCGAAGTGGTAGAACTCGAGGTAGCGCAAGCCGCCGTGGATCAGCTTCGTGCTGGCCGAGGAGGTCGCGCCGGCCAGGTCGCGCTGCTCGCACAGCAGCACGCGCAGGCCGCGGCCGGCCGCGTCACGCGCGATTCCGGCGCCGTTGATGCCGCCGCCGACGACGAGCAGGTCGTAGTGCTCCATAGTTGCAGTCATTGTAGTGAAGCTGGCTTGCTGTGTTGGAACTTGCTTCGGTCTGGGCGGTCAACCTGCCAAGAGGTGTTGCATGGCTCTCTTCCTGAACAAGCGCGTTGTCACTACTCTCGCAGCGCTTGCCATCGCAGCGCTCGCGCTCGCGGGCTGCGCAACGGGCGTGTCCCGCCTGACGTCCGAAACGCCGCTCGAGCGCTACATGAATTACGCCGGCACGCCGGTCAATTCATTCACTGCCTTCAATGTCACGGGCTGGACGGCGCTGTCCGACACCAGGCTCGTCGTGTGGACCGGCGTCAATGAGGCCTGGCTGCTGACGGTCTGGAGTGGTTGCCAGGAACTGTCGTTCGCCGACCGCATTCGCATCAAGTCGACGGGTTCTTCGATCATGCGGGGCGACACGGTGCTGGTGCGGCGTGATCGCTGCCCGATTGCCGAGATCCGCCCGATCGACGTCAAGCGCATGAAGGCCGATCGCGAGGCCGATCGCGAGGCCACTGCGGCGCCGTCGCCGTAGCGCACCCGCTGCCGCAATTGCGCTAAGGTGTGCGGCGTCATGCTGACGCCATACTCCTTGCGCCGCCCCGTGCTGCGCCACCTCATCTTCGGCACCTGCCTCGCCCTGCTGGCGGGCTGCGCCGCAACGTCTGTTCCGGACACGCGTGGTGCTGTCGGCGTCACCGGCACGGCCCCCATTGTCGAGGCGAGCCCCGCGCGCAACTGGCGCGCCGGCGCGATGGTGGCGGCCGCCAACCCTTATGCGGTGGATGCGGGACTCGAGGTACTGCGCGCGGGCGGTTCCGCGGTGGATGCCGCGATCGCCGTGCAGGCGGTGCTCGGCCTGGTCGAGCCGCAGTCCTCCGGCATCGGCGGCGGTGCCTTCATGCTGCATTACGATGCGGCGACGGGCGACGTCGTCAGCTATGACGGCCGCGAGGTTGCGCCCGCAGGCGCGACGCCTGACATGTTTCTCAATGCGGATGGCACGCCGCTGCGTTTCTTCGATGCAGTGCAGAGCGGACGCTCGATCGGCGTGCCCGGGGTCATTGCGCTGCTGGAGCTTGCGCACCGCGAGCATGGGCGGCTCCCGTGGGCGCGTCCCTGGAAGCCGGCGATAGATCTTGCCCGCACGGGCTTCGCCACGCCGCCGCGACTCGCGCTGATGCTGCGCTCCCCGTTCGCGGGCCAGCTCTCGCCCGACGCGAAGCGTTACTTCACGCGCGCCGATGGGCAGCTGCTGCAGCTGGGCGACGTGCTGCGCAACGCCGATTACGCGGACACGCTCGAGCTGATCGCGCGCGGCGGTGCGCGCAGCTTCTACGAGGGGCCGCTGGCCGAGCAGATGGTCGCGGCGGCGGGCCGTGCCCCGCTCGGCGGCACGCTGTCGCTCGAGGACCTGCGCGGGTACCGCGCTGCGCGGCTCGAGCCGATCTGTCGGGGTTACCGTGCCTTTGAAGTCTGCGGCATGCGGCCGCCTTCGTCTGGTGGCGTCGCAATCCTCGCGATCCTGGGCATCCTCGAGCAGCGGCCGGCACAGACCGCCGCGACCCCGGAGCTTGCGCGCTGGCATGAGTTCATCGAGGCGCAGCGCCTCGCCTATGCGGATCGCGACACCTACGTCGCCGACGATCGCTTCGTCGGCGTGCCGATCGACGGACTGCTGGACCCTGCGTACCTGCGCACGCGCGCGGCGCTGATCGACCCGCAGCGCGCTGCGCCCAAGGTCGAGGCGGGCCAGCCGCCGGGCGCGCCGCAGCGCGGCGTCGATGCGACGGGGGGCCACACCGGCACGAGCCATTTCGTCGTCGTCGATGCGCGCGGTAATGTCGTGTCCATGACGACGACCGTGGAGTCGGTGTTTGGATCGCAGCGCATGGTCGGCGGGTTTTTCCTGAACAACCAGCTGACCGACTTCTCGTTCCGCGTGCTCGACGATGCCGGTCGCCCGATCGCCAATGCACCCGCCGCCCTCAAGAAGCCGCGCTCTTCGATGGCGCCGACGCTGGTGTTCGAGGACGGGCGCTTCCGAATGGCGGTGGGTTCGCCCGGCGGCAACGCGATCATTGCCTATGTGTCGAAGGTGCTGGTCGGCGTGCTCGACTGGGGCCTGACGCCGCAGCAGGCGATCGATCTGCCGAACGTCATCGCCCGCAGCGCGGTGATGCCCGAGACCTCGAGGATGTCGCCCGCGATGCTCGACGGGTTGCGCGGACTGGGCCACGGCTTGCGCGAGGGGCGCGGCGCCGAGAACTCCGGGCTGCATGCGATCTGGGTCGATGGCAATGGTGCGTTGCAGGGCGCTGCCGATCCGCGTCGTGACGGCGTCGCGCGGTCGGTGACACCGGCCAACCCTTAGCCCAGCCGGGCGCCGGAATCGATTGGTGTACCGGCGTTGTGATCGTTAACGATGCTGCGCGGCTTGCGGTGGTGTAAATTGTCGAGGTTATGTCGGTGATGGTGCAGTGCACCAAGGAAGACAGGAAGTCCATGACTGACCCGATGCCGAGCCGCAAGGCACTGTTGAATGCGTTCGAGGTTTCCGGCCTGCTGCGGCCGCTAGCCATCCTGCTGCTGGACATCGCGGTGTTTGCAGGCGGACTTGCGCTGGTGCTGCTGGCTGACATCTGGTTCAAGGTGCTCGGCACCGTGCTGATGACGGCGGGCATCGTCCGGCTGTTCCTGATCGGTCACGACGCCTGCCACGGCAGCTTCTTCGGCAATGCCACGTTGAACCGCGTGCTCGGGCGCGTCGCGTTCCTGCCGTCGCTCACTCCCTACAGTCTCTGGGACCTCGGCCACAACGTCGCGCACCATGGTTTCAACAACCTGAAGGGCCGCGACCAGGTCTGGGCGCCTTATTCAAAGGAAGAGTTCGACCAGCTGCCCGGTTACCGGCGCGTGCTCGAGCGCATCTACCGTTCGGGCTTCGGCTGGGGTCTCTATTACTTCCTCGAGCTGTGGTGGAAGAAGCTGTATTTCGCGACCAAGAAGCAGATCGGCTCGAGCCGCCGCGAGTACAAGCTCGACAGCCTGCTGGTCACGGCCGCCTTCGCGGCCTGGGCTGCGCTGGTCGCGGTCGTGGCCCACCAGACCGAGCAGAGCGTCTGGCTGCTGGGCCTGCTCGGCCTGGTAGTGCCGTTCGCGCTATGGAACGTCATCATGGGCTTCGTCGTGTTCGTGCACCACACGCACCCGAAGATCGCGTGGTTCGCGAAGCGCCAGGAGTGGCAGCGCTGCCGCGCCTACCTGACCTCCACGGTGCAGGTGCGCTTCCCGTGGGGCATCGATCGCCTGATGCACAACATCATGGAGCACAACGCGCATCACGTGAATCCGCGCATCCCGATGTATGCGCTGCGCAGTGCGCAGAGCGCGCTGCGTGACCGCTTCGAGGCCGAAGTGCACGCCTACCGGCTGGGCTGGAGCTCCTACATGGACTGCGTGCGGCGCTGCAAGCTCTATGACTACGCGAACCATGCGTGGCTCGACTTCCGCGGTCAGGTCACCTCGCGCGTGCAGCTGATTGCGGCGGCTCCGGCGTCGCCGGCGGCACCCGCGGCTGCAGCCTGACGGTCTCGCCGGCGCGCAAGCTCGCGCCGGCGCCCGACTCGATCAGGGCGTTCCAGCCGAACGTCACGCCTTTCAATTCCCGATCGAAACGGAACTTCCGCAGCGCTGGCAACGGATCGCTGCCGGGCTCGCCGCTGCTTTGGTCACGGCTCGTGATCACGCAGCGGGTGCAGGGCTTCGCCAGCCGCAGTGCGACGCGGTCGGTCTGCATCCCCTGCACCTGATCTTCGGCCCATGCCGCAATGCCCTCCAGCACGACATTGGGGCGGAAGCGATCCATCGGCAATGCTGCCGGCTGTGGCAGGCGCGCGGCGAGGTCCTCGAGCGATGCGGCGTTGCAGACCAGGAGCGGGAATCCGTCGGCGAAGCTCACCGGTGCCGCGAGCTCACCGCGCCAGCGCGGCGCGGGTTGTCGCTGGGTAGCCGCCGTCGCGCGCACCACGTGCGCGGCTGTCCCGAGGGCGCGGCTGATCCACGCGTCCGCGGCAGCGCCGCAGGGCGCCGCCTGCACGGTGTCATCCCAGACACGCACGCTGGCCGTGGCTGCCGTATCGTCACCGCCATCGAATGGCAGCGTCAGCGGTGCTTGTCCTGCAACCTGCAGCTCGACGCCGCCGGCGGTGAAGGCAGTGCTGACGCAGGCGAGTCGGGGCTGGGTGCGCTGGGTCAAAAATCGCCCGGCCGGATCGACGATCATCCAGTACCGATCCCACGCGAGACCGCGCTCGGCCAGCTGCGCCGTGGCGAGATCGATGCCGCGACAGGACTTGACCGGATACACATGCAGCGAGCGGATCCGGGCTGCGAGCGGGAGGGCGGTCATGCCGCTATGCTAACCGCATGACGATCTTCCAGCGCTACGTCGGTCGTGAGATCGCGCTCGCCTGCGCCGGCGTCACCGGTGTGCTGTTCGCGATCCTGCTGATCAACCAGCTCGTCGCCGTGCTGCGGCGCGCTGCCGAGGGGCAGGTGCCGACTTCTGTCGTGCTCGACCTGCTGTGGCTGGGCGCGGCCAAGAACATCACCATCATCCTGCCGATCGGTTTGCTGCTCGGCGTCGTCATTGCGTTGGGCCGCCTGTACCACGAGAGCGAGATGACCGCCGCGAAAGCCTGCGGCATCGGCGATCGCGCCGTGTACGTGCCCGTCATGCTGATCGCCGTGCTGCTTGCCGCACTCGCGCTCTGGCTGTCGGTGTTCGCTTCGCCGCAGGCTTCGCAACGGGTAGTCGACATCCGCGCCGCCGCCGAACGCACCGCGACGGTGCGCGGCATCGCCCCGGGGCGCTTTCGCAATCTCGGCGACCGCACCACGCTGTATTTCGAGAGCAGCGACGCCGACGGCACGCTGCGGCGCGTATTCATCCGCCAGCGCGACGACACGACCGGTCGCATCGCCGTCACGACGGCGGAAAGCGCGACCTATGCGCCGACGGTTGATGGCAGCACGTGGATCGTCACGCTGCGCAACGGGCGGCGCCAGGAGGGTCTGCCCGGCGACCCACAGTGGCGCACGCTGACTTTTGTCGAGCAACGCATTCCGGTGGCGCTGTCTGCGGCACCGACGGCGCGGCAGCGCGTCGACACACTTCCGACCTCACAGCTGGCAACCTCGACGGATCCGCGCGAACTCGCCGAGTTCCACTGGCGCATGGCGACGCCCATCATGGTGCTGCTGCTGGCGGTGATCAGCGTGCCGCTGGCGCGGCTCGCGCCGCGGCAGGGGCGCTATGGCCGCGTGCCCTTCGTGCTGGTCGTGTACTTCGTCTACGTCAACCTGCTGACCGCCGGCCAGACCTGGCTGGAGCGCGGCGTGCTGCCTGCGGCAGCGGGCCTGTGGTGGGCGCATGCACTGGCGCTGGTGCTGTGCCTGTGGCTGCTCCGAGAACCGATCAGGATCGCGCTGCGGCGGATCGACGACGGCCGAAGGGTCGTGTAGCGTGCCCCACCCCAACAGGAGGAATCATCGATGATCCGTCGTTTCGAATCCGGTGCGCGCATGTCGCAGGCGGTCGCCGCCCATGGTTTCGTGTTTCTTGCGGGCCAGGTGGCCAGCGACACGTCCCGCGATGTCGAAGGCCAGACGCAGCAGATCCTCGGCGAGATCGACCGGCTGCTGGCGCTCGCTGGCAGCAGCAAGCAGAACATCGTGTCCGCGAACGTGTATCTGGCGGACATCGGCGACTTCGCTGCCATGAACCGCGCCTGGGATCGCTGGGTGGCCGCGGATGCCAAGCCCGCGCGCGCGACCATCGAGGCCGCGCTCGCGACGCCCGACTACCGGGTGGAGATCCAGGTGGTCGCGATCGCCTAGGGCGCCAACGCGCCCTGGGGCGCCGCGTCTGCCGGGCTCGAGATCGGCGCAAACGAGCGGAACATGCAGCGCGTGCCGTCGGGCAGCTGGATGCCCGCAAACCGGTCGATGCGCCGCTCGCCGCGCGTGACGAACGCGATGCGATCGGTAAAGCGCAGGCCAGGGCAGGTGCCCATCAATTGGGCGCGATACCGGCGCCCGTTGTTCGCCGTGATGATGACCTCGCGCTCGGACACGGCGCGCCAGTCGTCGATGCGATAGGCCTGCAGGGAGGCCGCAGGCTGGCCCATCGCCAGCGGCGAGCCCAGCGCCAGCCCGAGCGCGATCAGCAGCGAAGCCAACGGAGTGTTCATCGCACTGCGTCTGACTGCGCCGCCGTGCTGAAGTTCAGCGTGGCGCGGGTTGCGGTGCGGGCCTCGCTGCGGGTCTCGCTGCGGCGCCGCGCGCAGCGTACGCCTTCTTGGCCGCCAGCACGCCGTCGTAGATCCGCTGGCTGTCGCCGCCCGTGGCGCGCACGAGTTCCGCCTGCGAACCGCGCAACGCGCGAACCCACTCGGCGCGCTGCGCCGGTGTCAGCCGGTGCACCCTGATCTTCAGCTTCTGCGCATCCCGCAGGTCGCCGGCGATCTCGGCGCGCGTCGCGTCGCGGATCTGCTGCGCGGTCGGGAATGCGTCGCGCAGGATTTTCTGCTGCGCCGGCTGCAGGCGGTCCCACCAGCGCTTGTCGGCGACGATCACCGAGAGTGCGAGGCCGTGATTGGTCAGCGACAGGTGCGGCGCTTCGCCCGCTGTGCCGGTGCGCGCATACAGCGTGATGCCGTTCTCGCCCGCCTCGACCAGGCCCGTCTGCAGCGACGGCAGCAGGTCGGCGAAGCTGACCGGGATCAGATCCGCGCCGATCGCGCGACCGAAGATCTCCGACGCCTTGCCCGCCGAAACACGAAAGCGCACGCCGCGCGCATCCGCGGGCACGAGAATCGGCTTCTTGCGACTCCACAGCTGCTGGAAACCCAGGTCGTAGAACACGATCAGCTCGAGGCCGCGTTTCGCAAACAGCTTGCGGAATTCGGACACGAGGTAGGTATCGAAGACGAAGTCGGATTCCGCTTCGCTGTCGAACAGGTAGGGTGCATACAGCACAGAGATCTCGGGCACGATCGTCGAAGCCGCCAACGCCGACAGGTTCGCGTAGTTGACGCGGCCGCGGCGCAGCCCCGAGACGATCTGCTCCTCTGGCCCCAACTCACCGCGCACCAGCATCTTGGGACGGATCGTGCCGCGGCTTGCAGTCTCGGCGTACTTCTGGAAGTCCATCCACTGCTGTTCGCCCGCCGTGCCGCGGAAGGAGGTGCCGGCGACGACGACCTCGAGCGGGCGATCGCTGGCGACTGCGGCTGGCGAGCCGAACCCGAATCCGGCCAACACAGCCAGTGCGAGCGCAGCGCGCAGGCAGGCTCGCGCCGGGAATTTACGGGCGCATGACGCTGCGATGTGGCGCGGGTCTTTCAAGCGGCGGCTCCTGTGCAGACTCGTGCGCAGTATAGGTGCGCAGCGGCCTGCCCGCATTTGCCCCGATCCGACCGGGCCTTGCCCCGCGCTTGCCCGTACGTGGCCTCGCCGCGGCGTTGCAATGGTTCCGTGGGCGCGGCACAGCCGGACGCACCCACCCGTGCAAGCCCGGCCGATCGAGGAGCAGGACCATGTCGAGTCGAACTGTTGGGAACGTGCCGATGAATCCGCAGCCGCGGGCGAACGCGCTGGCGCTGTGTCTGGTGTTCGCCCTGCCGACGCTGGCCGGCGCGACCGACGCCGCGAGTGCCGAGACGTCACGCAAGGCGTCGCGCGAGGAGAGCAAGGGTGTCGCGTCGGGACTCGTGATCGGCGCTGCGGCGGGCGGTCCGTTCGGCGCCGTGCTTGGCGCCGCGACCGGCGCATGGTTCGGGGATCGCTGGCACGCGCAGCGCAAGACCACGCTGGCGGCGCAGGACCTGACGCACGAGTTCGGCTTTCGCACCGGCTCGTCGCAGCTGGAGCCCGGCTCCGTCGCGGCGCTGCAGCAGGTCGCGCTGCTCGCGCAGCGCCTGCCCGGGACACGCGTGCGTATCGTCGGTGCAGCAGATCCGCGCGGAAATCCCGAGTACAACCTGGCGTTGTCGCAGCGGCGCGCGGCCGCCGTCGCGGACGTGCTGCGCGCGGCTGGTGTCGACGAGGCGCGGTTCGTCGTCGAGGGAATCGGCGCCATCGCCAGCGACCAGGCTGGCCAGGATCCCGACGGTTGGGCGTTCGCGCGCCGGGTCACCGTGACGCTCGAAGCCGCTCCGCCCACGCGCACCTGAGGGGCTGCTCCCGGGTCTGGACGCGCCTGCCACGACGTGTAGGCTGCGCGCAGGACGCCGTCGAGGCCCGGGAGTTGCGTGATGACGAACGAGATCGTGCGCTTTGAACCGTTACCTGCCCCCGAGCAGGTGAGCCCCGCGGCAGATCGCCTGCTCGCAGGTTCGCCGCGACAGGAAATTCGCAATGTCTATGCGGATCCGAGCCAGCAGTTCTTCGCGGGGCGCTGGAGCAGCACGGTGGGCCGCTGGCGTGTGCAGTACACGGAGCACGAGTTCTGCCACATGCTTGCAGGACGCATCCGCATCGTCGCAGACAGTGGCACCGTCAGCGAGTTCTCGGCGGGTGAGAGTTTCGTCGTGCCGGCGGGATTCGCGGGCACCTGGGAAGTGATCGAGCCGGCCACCAAGCTCTACGCAATCTTCGAAGCTGCGCAGAGCCGGTGACCGGCGCGAGGCGGGGGCTGCTCGTCAGCCCCAGGGCAGCGTCGTCGCGACGCTGAAGATCACGGCGCCTTCGCTCGAGTTCGGCTCGCTGCGGCTGAAGTCGCCCGGCGCGAAGTCGCTGCCGTCGACCCACTTGAGCGCGAGGTCGAAGTTGCCGAGCGTCTTGCTGACGCCGATGGAGTAGTCGAAGTACTCGTCATCGACGGCCTTCCAGAAATCGCCGCCGTTGTAGCCCGCATGCAGGTTCAGCGAGAAATCGTTCGGCAGGCCGATCGAGTAATTCGCTTCGATGTACCACGCGGTTTCGTCGGAATTCAGGAAGTCCGGCGAGTACCAGAGCTTCGCGCTGAAGTCCTTGTAGCTGAGGCCGGTCGACAGCTCGAGGTAGTCGATGTCGTCGCCATCACCCTGGTAGAGGTAATACACGCCGCCGATAGTCCACGCCGTATCGTCGTTGATCGACATTTCGTAGCCGGCGTAGAGATCGATTTCGACGTCCGAATCCGTGCCGGGTCCGAAGTCGACGTTGCTGGCCCAGATACCAGCTGAGAGCCCGGACTCGCCCGACCAGTCGAGGCTGGCCTGCAGGGCCGGATCGCCCGCCGACTGGGAGATGCCGCGGAAGTCGTAGTCCGTGGTCGCGGTGATCGTCGAGGTGACTTCCGCATGCGCGATGCCGGCGGCGGCTGCGAGCAGGGGCAGTGCCAGGACAGACTTGTTGAACTTCATCGTTACAGACCCTCAGTTGGAAAAGAAACGGACTCCGTAACCAGGATGAAGCAAGCAGCGTGCCACGGGGCAAGCCGTTGATTCAGCACGATGGCCGCCGGAGCGCGACTCGGGTTGCACCAGCGACGTGCGTGGCAGCGACGCGCTGCATGACGCTGGTGCGCCCAGCGCGCCACGCCGAACCCTCGATCAGGACGCGGTTTGTAGCGCGCTCACAACAACAAGCGACCACAGTTTAGCAGAGCTGGCCCGGTGCGGTCAGGTCGCCAGGATTGCGTCGCGGAGGGTGACGAAGAGCTGGTCGATGTGGGGCTTTTCGATGATCAGCGGCGGCGACAGCGCGATCGTGTCGCCGGTGTTGCGCACCAGGATGCCGCGCTCGAAGCACTGCAGGTACACGTCGAAGGCGCGCGCACCCGGCGCGCCGGCACGCGGCTCGAACTCTAGGCCGAGGATCAGGCCGTAGTTGCGCACGTCGATGACACCCGGCAGGCCACGCAGGCTGTGCGCTGCGTCTTCCCAGTACGGTGCCAGCGTCCGTACGCGCTCGAACAGCCCCTCGCGCGCGTAGATGTCGAGCGTTGCGAGGCCGGCGGCGCAGGCCAGCGGATGCGCCGAGTAGGTGTAGCCGTGGAACAGCTCGATCGCGCCCGGCGGCCCCTGCATGAAGGCATCGTGGATCATCTGCTTCGCGAGCACGGCGCCCATCGGCACGGCGCCGTTCGTCAAACCTTTGGCGCAGGTGATCAGGTCGGGCAGCACGCCGAACTGCTGGGCGCCGAACGCCGATCCGGTGCGTCCGAAGCCGGTGATCACTTCGTCGAAGATCAGCAGGATGCCGTGGCGGTCGCAGATCGCGCGCAGCCGCTCGAGATAACCCTTGGGCGGGATCAGCACGCCGGTGGAGCCGGCGATCGGCTCGACGATGACCGCCGCAATGGTCGAGGCATCGTGCAGCGCGACCAGTCGCTCGAGTGCGTCGGCGAGCTCGGCGCCGTGCGCGGGCTGGCCGCGCGAGAACGCGTTGCGCGCCAGATCGTGCGTGTGCGGCAGGTGATCGACGCCGGGCAGCATCGCGTTCGGCCACATCTTGCGGTTGGCCACCATGCCACCCACCGAGATGCCGCCGAAGCCTACGCCATGGTAGCCGCGCTCGCGGCCGATGATGCGGGTGCGCGCCGCGTCGCCGCGCACGCGGTGATAGGCGAGCGCGATCTTCAGCGCGGTGTCGACCGACTCGGACCCAGAGTTAGTGAAGAACGCGCGGTTCAGTTCCGGCGGCGCGAGCGCCACCAGCTTCTCCGCGAGTTCGAATGCCGCCGGATGGCCCATCTGGAACGGCGGCGCATAATCCATGACGTCGATCTGCTGCGCGACGGCGGCGCTGATCTCGCGGCGGCCGTGGCCCGCGTTGACGCACCACAGGCCGGCGACGCCATCGAGGATCTCGCGCCCCTCCGGGGTCCAGTAGTGCATGCCCGAGGCGCGCGCGAGCAGGCGTGGCGCCTGCTTGAACTGGCGGTTGGCGGTGAACGGCATCCAGTAGGCGTCGAGCGAGGCAGCCATCGCGGTCTCCGGTTGGTGTCAGGCCCCGTCGGGCCAAGCGAATGATAAGGAATAATCGACAACTGACGCGAGTCCAACGCGTTTTCGGTCCGTTTCGTTTAATATTATTAACACTTCAGGGCTGAGAGGCTCGCGCCATGTCACTCGACATCGGGACCCGGCTGCGCAGTGTCCGCACCGCCTATGGACTGTCGCAACGCGAGCTCGCGCGGCGCGCCGGCGTCACCAACGGCCTGATCTCGCTGATCGAGCAGAACCGGGTCAGCCCGTCGGTCAGTTCGCTGAAGAAGGTGCTCGACGGCATCCCGATCTCGCTGGCCGATTTCTTCACGCACGATCCCGACCAGACACCGCAGGTGTTCTTCGGCGGCGATGAACTGGTCGAGATCGGCACGCCCGAGGCGTCGCTGCGGCTGCTCGCTGCCGAGCGACCGGGCCGGCAGTTGACGATCCTGCACGAACGCTACGAGCCGGGCGCCGGCACCGGTGACGACATGCTGTCGCACCGCGGCGAGGAGGGGGGCATCGTGCTGAAGGGGCGGGTCGAGATCACGGTGGGCGGCAACTCGCGCGTGCTCGGTCCGGGCGAGGCCTACTATTTTTCGAGCAGTCTGCCGCACCGCTTCCGCAACGTCGGGCGTGAGGCCTGTGAGATCATCAGCGCCAGCACACCACCGACTTTCTGAGATCCCATCATGAGCCAGCATCCCGATCTTGCCACCTGGCGAGCCCGCGCCGAGAACCTCAGCTTCCAGACGCAGGCGGTCATCGGTGGCCGCAGCGTCGCGGCGGCGAGCGGCCAGACCTTCGACAACATCAATCCCGGCAACGGCCAGTCGTTCTGTCGCGTCGCGGCCGGCGATGCGGCGGATATCGATGCCGCAGTGGCCAGCGCGCGCGCCGCCTTCGACAAGGGTTCGTGGTCGCGCATGCCGCCGGCGAAGCGCAAGCGCGTGCTGCAGAACTTTGCCGAACTGCTGCTGAAGCACCGCGATGAACTCGCGCTGCTCGAGACGCTCGACGTCGGCAAGCCGATCCGCGACAGCCTTGCGGTCGACGTCGGCAGTTCGGCGCGCTGCATCCAGTGGTACGGCGAGGCCGTCGACAAGATCTACGACGAAGTCGCGCCGACGGGGCACGACTCGCTCGCGACGATCACGCGCGAACCGATGGGCGTCGTCGGCGCGATCGTGCCGTGGAATTTCCCGCTGTTGATGGCGTCGTGGAAGATCGGCCCGGTGCTCGCGGCCGGCAACTCGCTGGTGCTGAAGCCGTCGGAGAAATCACCGCTGACGGCGATCCGCGCCGCGCAGCTCGCGCTCGAGGCCGGCATCCCCGAGGGCGTGTTCAATGTCGTGCCGGGCTACGGCCACACGGCCGGCAAGGCGCTGGCGCTGCACATGGATGTCGACGCGATCGCGTTCACCGGCTCGACCGCGACCGGCAAGCTCGTGATGCAGTTCGCGGCGCAGTCGAACATGAAGCGCGTGTCGCTCGAGTGCGGCGGCAAGTCGCCGAACATCGTCATGGCCGACTGGGACGACCTCGACAAGGCGGCGACCGCAGCGGCGTATGCGATCTTCTTCAACCAGGGCGAGATGTGCTCGGCCGGTTCGCGGCTGATCGTCCACGAGAGCCTGCGCGATGCGATCCTCGAGCGCGTGCAGGCCATCGGCCAGAAGATGAAGCCCGGCGAGCCGCTCGATCCGGCCACGAAGCTCGGCGCGATCGTCGACGAGATCCAGATGCAGCGCGTGCTCGGCTACATCGACTCGGGGCGCGCCGAGGGCGCACAGGTGTTCATGGGCGGGCGGCGCGTGCGCGAGGAGACGGGCGGCTACTTCGTCGAGCCGACGATCTTCTCCGAGGCCCAGCCATCGATGAAGATCGCGCGCGAGGAGATCTTCGGCCCGGTGCTGACGACCATCTCCTTCAAGACGGCGGAAGAGGCCGTCAAGATCGCCAACGGCGTCGAGTACGGTCTCGCCGCGGCGGTGTGGACCCGCGACGTACGCACGGCGCACCGGGTCGCGAAGCAGCTGCGCGCCGGTACGGTCTACATCAACTGTTATGACGCCGATGACATCACGGTGCCGTTCGGCGGCTACAAGCAGTCGGGCATCGGGCGCGACAAATCGCTGCACGCCTTCGACAAGTACACCGAGCTCAAGACGACGTGGCTCGACCTGTCGTGAGCGACCTCGCCCGGGTTGACGCGGCGTCGTGACCGCCTCGCTTGCCACGGGGCCGGTTGCGTTCGTCGATGTCGAAACGACCGGCGGGCACCCGGCGTATCACCGCGTCACCGAGGTCGCGATCGTCGCCGCGCGCGATGGCGAGCTCGAGTGGCGCTGGAGCCAGCTGGTCAATCCGGGCGTGACGATCCCGCCGTCGATCCAGGCACTCACGGGCATCAGCAACGACATGGTCGCGGACGCGCCGCCGTTCGAGCGCATCGCCGGCGAAGTGCTCGAGCGCCTGCAAGGCCGGCTGTTCATCGCGCACAACGCCCGGTTCGACTACGGCTTCCTGCGCGGCGAACTGCGCCGCGCGGGCCATCGCTGGCAGTCGCCGCTCGCGTGCACGGTCAAGCTGTCGCGCCGGCTCGATCCAGAGCTGCCGCGCCATAACCTCGATACGCTGATCGCGCACCACGGTTTCGCGTGCGAGACGCGGCATCGCGCACTGCCGGATGCCGATGCGCTGTGGCAGATCTGGAGCCGCTGGCTTGCGGGCAAGCCGCGCGCCGAGTTCGATGCGGCGATCGCCGCGGTGTCGCAGCGCACTGCGTTGCCGCCGCAGCTGCCGGCGGATCTTGCCGACGATCTGCCCGAAGCGCCGGGCGTGTATCGCTTCTACGGCGCGGCGCAGGCCGGCTCCGACGAGGCGCTGATCTACGTGGGCAAGGCCAACAACCTGCGCGAGCGGGTGCTGTCGCACTTCGCCGGTGCGCATCGCGACACCAAATCGCGCCGCCTCAGCGAGCAGACCCAGCGCGTCGAATGGACCGAGACGGCCGGCGAGCTGGGTGCGCTGCTGCTCGAAGCACGGCTCGTGCGCGAGCTGCAGCCGGTCTACAACCGCCGGCTGCGCGGAGCGAGCGAGGCCTGGACCTGGGTGATCCCGGACGG
The DNA here is from genome assembly GCA_044340335.1 of Steroidobacteraceae bacterium. Classification (GTDB taxonomy): domain Bacteria; phylum Pseudomonadota; class Gammaproteobacteria; order Steroidobacterales; family Steroidobacteraceae; genus UBA964. Next base: position 3,495 of record JBIITU010000022.1, on the reverse strand, counting down.
CGGTGCGGCGCCGCGGCTGACAGACCTCGATGCCGACGGGCTCGGCGCTGATGACGCGTTCGGTCTGTATCGGACCGAGCGCCAGGCCCGCACCGCACTGACCAGGCTCGCGCGCGATCACAAGCTGTGCCTGAAGGTGCTCGGGCTCGAGGCGGGCAGCGGTTCGTGCTTCGGGTTCCAGATCGGCCGCTGCGCGGGCGCCTGCGCCGGCGTCGAGCCGCTGCCGCGCCACGGCGTGCGGGTCAAGCTGGCGCTTGCGCCACTGAAGTTGCGCAGCTGGCCGTATCGCGGCGCCGTCGGCGTGCACGAGAGCACCGGCTTCGGGTTGACGCAGGTGCACGTCATCGATCGTTGGCAGTATCTCGGCAGCATGCTCGAGGGTGAAGCCTTCGTGCCGAGCTTCGCGCCGGACGCGCGCTTCGACACCGATGCCTACCGCATCCTGGTCAGGCATCTGACGCCGCGCGCGCGCAATGTGCGGCTGCTGGCAGGCGCCGCTCGACGGCCGCCGCGACGCGATCATGAGGAAACCGCGTGACCACCACGACATTGCAGTGCCTCGCGAGCGTGCCGCGCGGTTTCGGCGATCTGCTGGCGCTCGAGCTGGTTGGCTTCGGCGCGCAGGACGTGCGCGAGCGCGGCAACCAGGTCGCGTTCACCGGGCCGCTGGAAGTGGCCTACCGGGCCTGCCTCGAGTCGCGCGTCGCAAGCCGCGTCTATGTCGAGGTGGCGCGCATCGATGCGCCCGACGAGGCAGGGCTGTACCGGGCGATGCGCGAAATCGACTGGGCGGCGCATGTCGATCCGGCGGCGACGCTCGCCTGCGACTGGAGCGGCCGGCATCCGGCCATCGGCAACACGCACTTCGGCGCGCTGCGACTGAAGGATGCGATCTGCGACGCGCTGCGCGACAGCGAAGGCGCGCGGCCGGATGTCTCGACCGAGCGACCGGGCGTGCGCGTGCATGCCCATGCGCGCGACACGCTGGTGACGCTGTCGATCGACCTCGCCGGGGAGGGGCTGCACCGGCGCGGTTACCGTGTCGATGCTGGCGAAGCGCCGCTGCGCGAGAACGTCGCGGCCGGCGTGCTGGTGCGGGCGGGCTGGCCGGCGCTGGCTGCGGCAGGCGCGCCGCTCGTCGATCCGATGTGCGGTTCCGGCACCTTCGTGATCGAGGCGGCGCTGATCGCCGCGGACGTCGCGCCCAACTTGTGGCGCGAGTATTTCGGTCTGCTCCGCTGGCGCGGGCACGACCCGCAACTGTGGCAGGGTCTGCGTGAGGCGGCTGCCGCGCGCGCGACCGCGGGCCTGGCCGTCGCGACAGCGCGCGCCAGCGAGGCGGGCGAGTGCCTGCTGCGCGGCAGCGATCGCGATCGCCGCGCACTCGCCGCGGCCCGCAGCAACGCCGCGCGGGCCGGCGTCACGGCGCTGGTCGAGTTTGCCGAGGCGGCGCTCGAGGACGCGCAGCCCGGTGGGCGCGCGGGTCTCGTCTGCACGAACCCGCCGTACGGTGTGCGCCTCGGCGCCGGTGGTGACGCGCGCGAAACGCACCGCCTGCTCGGGCGGGTGCTGACGGAGCGCTTCGAGGGTTGGCAGGCTGCCGTGCTGACCGGGGCGCCGGATCTCGGCCTCGAACTCGGCCTGCGCGCGACGCGCGTGCACACGGTCTGGAACGGTGCGCTCGAAGGCAGGCTGCTGCGCATCCAGGTCGAGCCCAAGGCAGTGCGCGAGCTGCGGCCAACGCCGGGCTTGCGCATCGATGACACGCTGGCGGAATCCGCCGGCGCGCGCATGGTCGGCAACCGGCTGGCCAAGAACCTCAAGCGACTGCGCAGCTGGGCCGCGCGCGAGCAGGTGGGCTGCTACCGCATCTACGATGCGGACATGCCGGAGTATTCGTTCGCGATCGACCTGTACACCGCGGCCGAAGGCGAGCGGCGCTGGCTGTACGTGCAGGAGTACGCGGCACCGCGCGAGATTCCCGAAGAGGATGTGCGGCGGCGGCGCAGCGAATTGCTGGCCGCGCTCAGCCCGGTCACCGGCGTGCCGGCGGCCGACATCCATTTGCGCACGCGCCGGCGCAGCAGCGGCGGGGAGCAGTACGCCAAGGTCGACGACGCGGGCGAGTTCCAGGTCGTGCTGGAGCAGGGCCTGAAGTTCCGCGTCAATTTCGACGACTATCTCGACACGGGGCTGTTCCTCGATCACCGCATCACGCGCGCGCGGCTGCGCGCCGCAGCGGCCCGCACGCGGTTCCTCAATCTGTTCGCCTACACGGGCAGTGCAACCGTCTACGCTGCGGCGGGCGGCGCTCGCTCGACGGTCACGGTCGACCTGTCGCGCACGTATCTGGACTGGGCGCAGCGCAACCTCGCACTGAACGGGCTGGATGGCCCGCAGCACGAGCGCATCCAGGCCGATGCGCGCGTCTGGCTCGAGGAGGCGCGCCGCGCGCGTCGCCAGTTCGACCTGATCTTCCTCGATCCGCCCACGTTCTCGAACTCCAAGCGCATGGAAGGCGTGCTCGACACGCAGCGCGACCACGCTGCGCTCGTCGACGCCTGCATGGCGCTGCTCGCGCCGACCGGCCTGCTGGTGTTCTCGACCAACGCGCAGCGCTTCAAGCTCGACACGGCGCTCGCCGAGCGCTATGAGCTGCGCGACATCTCGCGCGCGACACTGCCGCCGGACTTCGAGCGCAATGCGCGCATCCACCAGTGCTTCGAGCTGCGCCACCGCGCACCGGCGCCATGAGTGCGCGCGAACTCGACGGCGTCGTGGGCATCGAGCCGCTCGCGCCGCGCGCGCTGCTCGGCACCGATGCGCCGCTGCGGGTCGGGGCCGGCAGCGCGCACCTGTGGGCGCTGCAGTCGCAGCGCAGCTCGCCGGATGCGACGGCGTTGCGCGCCGAGTGCGCGGCGCTGCTGGACGACGCGGAGCGGGCCCGCGCCGCGCGCTTCCTGTTCGAGGACCACCAGCACGACTACATCGTGTTTCACGCGCTGCTGCGCGTGCTGCTCGCGCGCTATCTCGGTGCGGCGCCAGGCGAGTTGCGCTTCACGCAGACCGCCGAGGGCAAGCCGCTGGTAGACGGCCTGGCGTTCAACCTGAGTCATTCCGCCGATCGCGCCCTGCTGGCCATCACGGCGGGCGAACCGGTAGGCGCGGATCTGGAACTCGAACGCGACGACCTCGACTTGCTCGCGATCGCTGACCGCTATTTTTTCGGTGCCGAGCTCGAGGCGGTGCGCGCCGCCGCGAGCGTCGACGCGCCGGCCGGCCGGCGCAGTTTCTTCCGCCACTGGGTCGCGAAGGAGGCGGTGCTGAAGGGCGTGGGTCTCGGACTCGGCTTCCCGCTGGATCGCTTCGGCGTGCACTTTTCGGCGCGCGGCGGCAGTGCACATATCGTCTCGCTCGACGCGGGTCGCGTCGCGCCGGACTGGTGCCTGCGGATGCTCGAGATCGGCGCGGATTGTCCCGGCGCCGTGGCCTTGC